>NZ_JBQKFF010000006.1:0-113106 GCF_052119445.1 Anaerofustis sp. LCP19S3_F7
AATTATAGAAATAATTTAATACTTAAAATAATAGAAGAAGAATAGATAATATTTATAAATATATTGTGGTTAATAGAATTTCAAAATCAAAAAACTAATAAAATATATAATTGAAAATTTGTTTAAATATAAAAATAATTAAAGAAGTTTTCTATATTAGACCTTTAATAATAAAAAAAAACTGAAAACTCTTTATAACAAAGTGTTTCCAGATTAAAAGCAAATGGCGGAGAAGGAGGGATTTGAACCCTCGCGCCGCTTGCGCGACCTATACCCTTAGCAGGGGCACCTCTTCGGCCAACTTGAGTACTTCTCCGAATTCTATATAAAAAAAAAGATATTAAATTCTTAATGGCCGAGAGGGTGGGATTCGAACCCACGTGGGCTTGCACCCTAACGGTTTTCAAGACCGCCCCGTTATGACCACTTCGGTACCTCTCGGTTTTCATCAAGCTTAATTATATTATCATATGGATAATACTTTGTCAATATCTTTTTTATCTTTTTTTATATTTTTATTTATTATTACTCATTTCTAAAGTTTTATTTATACTTGAAAGTAATGCATCTATTACAACTCCTCTAAAACCAGCCTGTTCAAGAGAATTTACACCTTTTATTGTAGTCCCACCTGGAGAACAAACATTATCTTTTAATGTACCTGGGTGTTCCCCACTTTCTAAAACCATCTTTGCTGAACCAAGAACCATTTGTGCAGCAAGCTTATATGCCAAATCTCTCTTAACTCCACTTTCAACAGCGGCGTCTGCCAAAGCTTCAATATACATATATGTATAAGCAGGACCACATCCGCTTAGACTTCCGGCTGTATCAATTAGTGCTTCTTCCACTATTTCACTTTTACCAAAACTATTAAATATTTTTACTACATTTTCTACATCTTCATTTGTTGCTTTTTTATTCGCAGTTATAAGTCCCATTCCTTCTCCAACAAGTGCGGGCGTATTTGGCATGGTTCTTATTATTCTTAATTCCCTACCAAACATATCCTCTATATTTTCTATTGTCTGCCCTGCTGCAATTGTTACAATAAGCTTGTTTTCATCAACAACATCTTTTATTTCACCTATAACAGTTTTATAAACATTTGGTTTAACTGCTAAGAAAATAATATCTGTTTTATTGGCAACATCTTTATTATCTTTACTTGTATTTACACCATATTTTTCTTTAACCAAATTTATCGTCTTATCAGAAACCGCAGTGGCATATATATTGTCTTTACTTACAAGATTACTATCAATCATACCTCCAATAATAGCTTGTGCCATATTTCCGCTGCCTATAAATCCTATTTTTAAATTCATAACTATCTCCTTTTTATATTAAAAACCATTTATTTGAATAATTAAAATTTCTCTTTAAATAATTTGAATATTCATCATAATTGGGACAAACCTTGTAAAGAAGTTCATAAAATCTTTTTTGATGATTCATTTGTTTTATATGACAAATCTCATGATATAAAACACTTTTTATAATTTCTATATCATATTTCATTAAAGCAAGATTTAAACATATTGAATTCGTTTTTTTTGAATAACTTCCAAACCTGCTTTTCATAAGTCGCACTTTAATATTAAAATCATTTTTTATTCCAATAATTTTAGCTTCTTGCATACATTCTTTAATAATATAGCAGTTTAAATTATTAAGAAACAACTCTCTTAAATATTTATTGATTAATTGTACCATACTTTCAACATCATCATATTTTGTATAAAGAAAAAAATAATCTTCTTTTAATTCTATTTTATTTTTCTTATCTTTAATAACTTTTATTATATACTTTTTACCAAATATAGACATTTTTCTTCCATTAATATCATAAACTTCACTTTTATTATTTATAGCCTTTAAACGTTTTTGAATCCAATCATCTTTTTCATTTAATAAATCATAAATATATTTGTCTTTTACCCTTTTATTTGCATTTACAACAACATTTCCATTATCATCAACTCTTATATAAACATTTTTGATTTTTTTTCTGTTTATTATCACATTATAATCCATACTCTTCTCCATTTAATGAAAATGCTTCTTTATAAGATAATATCCAAGTCCTACCACGAATAAACTAAGAGCTATTACAAAAAAATATCCATACCTCCATGTAAGTTCCGGCATATATTTAAAATTCATACCATACCACCCTACAATTAATGTAAGTGGAGAAAACACAGCCGTAATAACTGTTAAAGTCTGCATTGTCTTGTTTTGCCTAATATCAGCTTGAGCTTGATATAAATCTCTAAGATGTCTGGTATACTCCATTAATGTATCAACTTTAGAGTTTAGCCTGCTGACTTTATTTGTAAAAATTTTAAAAAGTCCTTTATAAGAATTATTAAAGATATCCTCTTCATGTTCTTCAAAAACAAGCCCTATATCTACAAGCTGATCGTAATAATTATTAAGAACCAAAAGCTGTCTTTTCATTGAAACAATAAGATAATTAAAGTTCCTTAAATCGCCGTCAAGAACTTTATCTTCAAGGTTATTTATAGTCTTTTCAAAATGCTCTAAATAATGTAAATCTTCACTAATTAAAATATCCAAAAAATCATATAAAAAATGAGCTATTGATGGATTTTTCCACTGTCTTTGTTTGCTTATTTTTTCAATAATAGGAAGAACTATATTATCATTATCAATAAAATAAATCCTATGTTTTTTTAGATAGTATCCAAACTTTCCGTTTAAACATTCTTCTCCCTTTTTAGGAATAAAAAAAGTTCCAGCTATTATATCTTTATACACTTCAGACTTTGAAAAACTAATATTTTCAAAATCTATATAATAAGTATATAAATCATTTTGTTTACATGTTTCTTTCCATTCGTCAAGTGTTAGAACAATTAGAATATCCTCACTGTCAGATAAATTTTCTATACTGTCTATTTGTTCAAGTACATTAGAAACTCTATAATACATCCTATCACCTCATTAAAATTATGATACCACATATTATAAACTTTTATCATATAAATAATAAAAAAGGATGAAAGAATCATCCTTTTAAACTAAAGCTATTATTTCAACCTCAACTAAAACATCTTTTGGAAGCTTGCTTACTTCTACACATGAACGAGCAGGTTTGCTTACAAAATATTCGCTGTATACTTCGTTGAAATCATTAAAATCATTAATATCACTTAAGAAACAAGTAGTTTTTACTACTTTAGAAAAATCACTTCCTGATTCTTTTAAAATTTCACCAATATTTTCACAAACTCTCTTTGCTTGAACCTTAATATCTCCTTCCATTATTTCTCCACTTTCGGGAATAATTGGAATTTGACCTGATGCATATAACATTCCATTTACTATAATTCCTTGTGAATATGGTCCTATTGCGGCAGGAGCCTTTTTTGTTGATACTACTTTCATATTATTACCTCTCTTTTATAAATTTTTTTCAAAATTTTCCATAAATTCATTTATTCTGTCTTCATTTGCTTTCATAGCTTCCAAAGTGTCACTTAAAAGTTCATTTAATTCAACACCCATCATTTCTGCACCTTTTTGTATAACATCTCTGTCACACCCTGCAGCAAAACCTTTGCTTTTAAATTTTTTCTTTAAACTTTTAAGGGACATATCTTTAGTACTTTTAGAAGGACGCATTAAAGCAGAAGCATTTATAATTCCAGTAAGTTCGTCTGTTGCAAACAAAACTTTTTCCATTTTTTCTGTGGGCTCTATATCACAGCATATTTCATAACCGTGAGAACAAACACTATGTATTATATCATCATTTACATTTTCTTCTTTTAATATCATAACAGCCTTTTTACAATGTTCATTTGGATATAGTTCAAAATCAACATCATGAAGAAGTCCTACAATTTCCCAGTAATTTTTATCACCTTCTATACCTAATTTATCACAGTACCACCCCATAACCAAAGATACCGTAATTGCATGTCTTATATGAAAAATATCTTTATTGTATTTTTTTAATATTTCAAAGGCTTCATCAAATGTAATATTACTTTCCATTTTTCCTCCTATACGTTAAAAAATATTATAAACCCATTTAAAAGCATTATCAACATAAAAATTTACAAAAAATTGCGACAATTAAATTTAATTTATCACAATAAAAAAAATAAATGAATATATTATATTGAAATCAAATTTATCGGGAGGATTTAAAATTGAATGAAAGAAATTACAAACCAATGGTTCCTTATATGCCTTTAATCCCTAAAATTGCAAATGCATATGTGCCATTTCAATTAAACAGCGATATGTATGATGCACAAGAAGGTTTAATGAAAAAAGGAACAATGTTTGAAGCTTTATATTCACCATTTAACACAAATTTAAAAGGAAGTGATACAGTATGCAAATAGATATGGGACACGGATGCAGCGGAGCAGACGGAACAAATAATAACGAAAATATAAATAATATGAGCATGGAAGAAATTTACAATAAAATAAAAATATATACTTTTGCAACTCAAGATACCGCTCTTTATTTAAATACACATCCAGGGGACATGGATGTACTAAAAAGACACAACGAATATTCAAAGAAATTAAAAGAAGTAAACGAAGCTTATGAAAAATTCAATAACCCTATTGACAATACAGGTAGCAGTGAGGGATTTTGGAAATATATAGAAGGTCCTTGGGCCGCTCAAAACATGAACTGGGAGGATAATGAATAATGTGGATTTATAAAAAAATGTTGCAACATCCCGTTACAGTTTCGGGAAAAGATTTGAGAATGGCAAAAAACGTATTAACACAATACGGCGGACCTGACGGTGAACTTGGTGCGTCTTTAAGATATTTAACACAAAGATTTTATATGCCACTAAAAGAAGGCACAGCCACACTTACAGATATAGGAAGCGAAGAACTTGGGCATCTTGAAATGATAGGAACTATTTTTTCAGAACTTGTTAAAGGAGCAACTAAAGACGAACTTATAAACAGCGGTCTTGGAGGATACAATATAGAACATGGTTGCAATCCTTTCTATATTAATGTAGATGGTGTACCATGGACTGCAAGCTATATCGGCTCAAAGGGAGATCCAGAAGTAGACATGTATGAAAACATGGCTGCGGAACAAAAAGCCAGAATAACTTACGAAAACTTAATAAAGATGACAGATGACCCTCTTTTAATAAATACTTTAAAATTCTTAAGAGAAAGAGAAATCGTTCATTTTCAACGTTTCGGAGAAGTATTGAGAATGGTTCAAGAAGACAAAGAAAAGAAAAAAATATTTTAAATAATAAAACCTTTAAACTTTTTCGACAAATTTATATATTTTTATATCTCCTTTATGCTAACATTATAATGAAAAAATTAAGGACTTGATAAAACATATTTATTAAGTCCTTTTTAAATAAAATTAAATTAAAGGTGGAAAAATGAATATTAAAGAAAAATTATCAAAACCATATCTTATGAACGAAAAAATAGAATATACCACAAATCAAATAAGAGAGTGTGAAATGTACATAGAAAGGATTTCTTCATATATAAATGAAAGTGGAATAAAAACAGAAAAAAACAAAGACAAAAAGACAGAAAGCATAATTAATTTAATTTTATATAAACAACAGCTTATAAAGGAAATAAATACATTATATAAACATAAAATGGACGTAAACAATATTATAAATTCTCTTGAAAGTGAACTTGATAAACTTATAATGAAAAAACATTATTTAAATTATGAAACATGGAGTAAAATTTCAGAAGATTTATCAATAACCTATCAAACCGCACATGCACACCATAAAAAATCTATAGAAACATTGGAGAAATTTTATAAAAAGAAAAAAATGCAATAGGAAGCAGGTCATATAAAATGACCTGCTTTGAAGAAAACAAATAGACTTTAATTGTATGTAATAAAGTTTTTAATAACTTTACCTTCAGAATGTTCAATAAGAGCTTTTTCCAAATCATCAAGTTTATATTCGTTTTGAACAAAATCTTTTTCGTCAATAACGTGCATTTTCAAAAGCTCAAATGCTTGATTTACATATAAAGGTGTTGTATGGAAAACGCCTTTAATTGTAATTTGGCTGTAATGAAGTAATTTTGTATCAACTGTTATTGTATCTCCTGCTTTTGTACCTCCGAAGCAAAGAACAAATCCGCCAGGTCTTGCCATTTGAATTGCAAGCTCCCAAACTTTTGCAAGTCCTGTTGCTTCAACAGCTACGTCAACACCTCTCTTATCAGGTGTTAAATCTTTTACTGCTTGTATTTGATCATCAACTTTGTTTAAATCTACAATATCAAATGCACCAAGTTTTTTAGCCATTTCAAGTCTATTTTCGCTCATATCACAAGCTATAACTCTTGCACCTTTCAAATATAATAATCTTACAAACATTAAACCTATTGGTCCACATCCGTTAACAACAACATAATCACCTTGTTCTACAGGAACATTTGCTGTTCCATATACAGCACAAGAGAATGGTTCCAATAATGCTGCTTGTCTATAACTCATATCATCAGGAATATGGAACATATTTTGATTTACAATTCTTTCCGGAATCAATATGTATTGAGCAAAGGCACTGTTATTTTTGTTGTTTATAATTAAATCTTCACACATTGAGTGAAGTCCTTTTTTACAAAAATAACATTCATTACATGGAGCTGAGTTATGAGAAACAACTCTGTCTCCTACTTTGAATTTTGTTACATTTTCTCCTACAGCATAAACAGTTCCGCTTGATTCATGCCCCAAAGGGAAAGGAGGTGTCATAAGAGGATATCCTCTTTTATAACTTTTTACGTCAGTACCGCAAGTTAACGATATTTCATTTTTGATTACCACATCACCAGGACCAGGAACCGGAATATCAATTTCTTCAATTCTCAAATCTTCAGGTCCGTAAACAACGGCTCTTTTCATTTTGCTCATCTTAAAAATCTCCTTTATTAATTCGTTATCATTACCTATATTATACCACCAATTTTTTTATAGTCAATAATTTTTAGTACTTTTGTAATGTAATTTTTAATCAAATTGTTACATTTGTAATATATTTTACAAATGCATTATATTTTAATTTGTGATATAATAAAACAAACAGAAAAAAAGGAGATACATTTTGAAAGCAGCATTTTACACTCTGGGTTGCAGAGTAAATAGTTACGATACACAAGCAATGATAGAATTATTCAAAGAAAACGGATACGAAATAGTTGACTCTCATGAAAAAGCCGATGTATATGTTATAAATACCTGTGCGGTAACAAACGAAAGCGAAAGAAAAAGCAAACAAATTGTTAGGAGATTAAAGCACCAAAACGAGAATGCCATAACAGTATTAACAGGATGCTTTGCTCAAAGTAACTTTGAAGAAGCACAAAAAGTAGAAAGTGCGGATATCGTATGCGGAACCCATAAAAGAGAAAAAATTATAGATTATATTAATGAATTCAAATTAAGTAAAAATAAAGTATATAACATAGAAGAAGACAGTAAAGATTTTGATAAAGTAGGAATTACAACATATGAAGGCAAAAGCAGAGCTTTTATAAAAGTTCAAGACGGATGCAATATGTTTTGTTCTTACTGTATTATCCCCTATGCAAGAGGCGTATTAAAAAATGCATCAGTTGAAAAAGTCTTAAATCAAATTGAAGAACTAAGCAAGAGAGGATATAGAGAAGTTGTAATCACAGGTATCCACATTGCATCATATAAAGCAGACACAGGAGAAAACCTTATAGACTTACTTGAAATAATTGACAAACAAAACCAAGTTGACAGAATAAGACTTGGTTCACTTGAACCTAAATTATTAAGCGATAATTTTCTAGAAAGATTAAGCAAACTTAAATCTTTCTGTCCTCATTTCCATATTTCTCTTCAAAGCGGATGTGATAAAACATTAAAGGAAATGAACAGACATTACAACACTAAAGAATACTTTGACATAGTAACAAAAGTAAGAAAGTATTTCGATAATCCCGGAATAACAACAGATATTATAGTTGGTTTCCCAAATGAAAATGATGAAGATTTTGAAACAACAAAAAAATTCGCAGAAGAAATTGGATTTTCATATATTCATATCTTCCCATTTTCACCAAAACATGGAACACCTGCCAGTACAATGAAAAACCAAAACACAAAAGAAACAAAAAGTAAAAGAGCAAAAGAATTAAAAGAAATAATGCTTAAAAAAAGACATGAATTTTTGGAAAATATGAAAGGAAGCACCCAAAAAGTATTAATTGAAAAGAAACTTAGCGATAATATTTACGAAGGTTACAGTGAAAATTATATATATGTTGAAGTTAAAAGCGAAAAAGACATATTTAATAAAATAGTAAATGTAAAAATAACAGGTCAAAACCAAACACATTTGGAAGGGGAATTATTATGAAAATAGATTTACACATCCATTCAAACGCAAGTTCTGATGGTGAAGTAGAAGTCGAAAAAATAATTGATATGGCAATTGAAGAAGGACTTAAATATATTGCAATAGCAGACCATGAAAGCATAGCAAACGTAAAAAAAGCTTTAGAATACGCAAAAAACAAAGACATAACCGTTATACCTGCAACGGAAATATTTGTCTCACACAATAGTAAACTTCTTCATATGCTTGGATATGGAATAGATGTAGAAGATAAAGCTTTAAATGAAGAAATAGATAAAATATGGCAAGGAAGAAAAGACGGTAGACAAAAACAAATTGATTTAATTAGAGAAAAAGGACTAAAAATAAATGAAAAAGAGGTCTTTGATTATGCAACAGGCGATATACCTCTTTTATCAGCATATATTCATGCTATATTAATTGAAGAAGAAAACAGAAACCACCGATTAATACATGGATTACAGCCAAATATTGAAAGCATAATAACTCTTTCCAGAGAAGCTTTCGGAGTAGGCAAAGAACTTTATGCCCCTACTTATATGCCAAGTAGTAAAGATTTAATAAAAGTTATAAAAAATGCAGGTGGAGCCTGTGTAATAGCTCATCCGGGAGTCGACATAAAAGATGAAACACATATACTTGACGAGCTTAAGGAATATGGAATTGACGGTGTTGAAGCATATTATACATCTCATACAAACGAGCAAAGTGAAAAGTACAAAAATTATGCAATAAAAAATAATTTATTTTACACCTGTGGAAGTGATTTTCACGGAAGTTTCAAACCTAAAAACGCACTTGGATGTGTACAAACAGACAATAACGAACAGGCTATAAAAGGAATATACGAGCATTCAAAAAATTTAAAATTAAATTAATATATAAAATCCCGATATATTTCGGGATTTTATTTTTATAATGAACTTATGTAATAAAATATTAAAGCTATACACTGATAAATTCTTTAAACATATTTAACACATATGTTATCATATTTATTTTTTCAATTTTTTTAGAAAGAACTAAATCCACACTTCCGATAATGTCACTTCCTTCTTTTACATTTATTACCCCTACTTTCTGCCCTTCTTTTACAGGTGCATTAATCACACTACTGTTTAATTTTATATCGGTTGTATATTTTTCATTTTCATTTTTACCGCTCAAAACTGTAAAATTATCCTTTGCAACTACCTTAACATTATCCTCATAACCTTTATTTATTTTAATTTCTCCAAACTCTCCTCCCTTAGTTACAATATTTGTTCCTTTGTAATTACTAAAACCATAGTTTAAAAGCTTGTTTGCTTCTTCAAATCTTGTTTTTGAATCGGGAGCATTTAAAACAACCGCAATAAGACGAAGATCGCCCTTTTTACCCGTAGCAGAAATACAGTGTCCCGCATCAGCTGTATACCCTGTTTTTAACCCATCAACATTATCATTCATTTTTAAAAGTTTATTTGTATTATTAAGAAGTCTCTCTTTATCATTATTTTTACCTATTTTTATGGTTTTCTGCCAAGTGGCACTTATTTTAAAAACATCAGGATACTTACACACTTCTTTTGTCATTAATGCAATATCATAAGCACTTGAATAGTGTTTATCCACAGGAAGTCCGTTTGAATTTACAAAATGAGTATTTTTCATTCCAAGACTCTTTGCTTTTTCATTCATCATAAGAACAAATTTCTCAATGCTCCCCCCTATAAATTCCCCCATTGCAGCACAAGCGTCGTTTGCACTTTCAATTATAATTGCATTCAAAAGATCTTCAACACTTCGCATCTCTCCTTGTTCAAGATAAAGCTGACTCCCTCCCATATTACTTGCATAATCAGATATTGTAACCATATCGGACATATTTATGGTTTTATTATCAATAGCTTCTAATATCAAAAGTATCGTCATAACTTTTGTAACGCTTGCCAAAGGAAGTTTCTTATTCATGCTTTTTTGATACAAAACTTTTCCGCTTGACGAATCCATTAAAACTACAGCCTTACTTTTTATGTTCAAATCTACTTTTTCCTTTTCTGCCCCTTTTACAAAAGCAGGCATAATATTAAACAAAAAAGCAAATATTAATACTATGGAACTTATTCTTTTTAACATAATTTTCTCCTCCCTTTTAATATTTATTAAAGTAAAATATAAATATTAATATTATTACAAAAAAGAAGAAGAAAATAATACCATAAGTATAGGAGCAACATAACTTTCAAAACATATACCTATAACATTAAATAAAAAAGCCACTACTATGTATATAGTATATCTAAAATAAAAAGAAGAATTTTTCACTTTACCATATTTGTTTTTATTGTTTTTTTGAATTGAGCTTTTAAAACAAGAAGACATCACAAAGGCAAACATCAAGGCAAAATTTTTAATTATATTTGGAATTATCAAAACACAAATTAAAAATAAAACTCCTTTAAAACCATAAGAAGATATAAAAAACGTTATTACAAAACCAAACAAAAAACCTTTGTAAAACATTATACTTATGGAATATAAAATGCTTATTGCACTAAGCCCCAAAATAAGAAGAAAAATATATATTTTTATATCTGAATACATTGTTTGAGTAAAAATCTTTTTACTGTCTATACTTGATGTATCTTTTGTAAGAAGTTCAAAAAAAGAACCTATGTAATTTTTAAGTTCCTCCAATTGTGTAGAGCTTAAAAAATATATACTGACTCCTCCTATTATAATTCCAAGAAGAAAAACAAGAAGAAAAAATAAATATTTATTTTTGTTTTCCATAAAATGATAATTTATAAATTCTCTAATCATAAAATATTATTCCTTATTTTTTGTGACATAAAAAAGACATACCCTATTAATAAAGGGTATGTCCTTATTTATATTTTATGACTGTTTAAATATTATTTTCTAAACAATATTTAAGAAAGGGAACAATAATTTTTGAATCTGTTATTTTTCCTTCAAAAATCTTTTGTTTTAATTCTTTTATATTTATTTTATATACATTTATAAACTCATCATCATCCAAATATTGACAGGTTTTAACCAAATCCTTTGCTAAATATACATGTATTAATTGATTACCTAATCCTATATCAGGATAAAATTTCATATATGGGATTATATTACGAGAAGTATACCCTGTCTCTTCTTCAAGTTCTCTTAAAGCTGCAACATCAGGATCTTCTCCCTTTTCTAATTTACCAGCGGGAATTTCATCTGTAACATCATAAACAGAGCATCTAAACTGTTTTACTAAAATAACATTATCATATTCATCTATTGCTAAAATAGCACAAGCTCCCATATGTTCAACATTATCTCTTGTTGCTTCATTTCCGTTTGGAAGTATAACTGTATCTCTTTTTACATCAAATATATTCCCACTTAAAAGCTTTTCGGTTTTAATAACGGTTTCTTTTATTTCCATTATTTATTTCCTCGCTCGTTTAACATACTTTTTAGTTCATCCATAAAGCTGTTTACATCTTTAAACTGCCTATAAACAGAAGCAAATCTTACATATGAAACCTCATCTAAATCTTTTAGGTATTTCATTATCTCTTCCCCTATTAAATTTGATGATATTTCTTTCTTTGCTATTTTTTGAATATTACTTTCTATTTCATTTACAACATGTTCTATCTGCTCAATAGAAACAGGTCTTTTTTCACACGATTTTATTATACCATTCATAAGTTTATTTCTGTCAAAAGCTTCTCTAGTACCATTTTTCTTAACTACAATTAAAGGTATCGTTTCTATTTTTTCATAAGTTGTAAATCTTTTTGCACAAGATAAACACTCTCTTCTCCTTCTTATAGCCGTATTATCATCAGTAGGTCTTGAATCTATAACTTTACTTTCGCTAAAACCGCAATGTGGACACTTCATTTTTATCACCTTTCGTTCCTAAAATATATAAAAATTATATAATATATTTTTATTTAACTCAACCTTAAGAATATATAAATTATTCAAACAAAAATAAAAAAGCGGATAACTCCGCTTTTAACAAAAATTATAATAAACTTTGTACTTTATCATATTCATCAGTTATTTCTTTTTCAGGTTCAGGAGTAAGAAGACTTACCACAACCATAAATATACAACCTGTTAAGAAAGCAGGTAATAATTCATAAATATCAAATAAACCACCTAAATTACTTATAACATATTTCCATAAGAATACCATAGCCCCACCGGAAATCATTGAAGCAATTGCACCGTATTTATTAGCTCTTCTCCAGAAAAGAGCAAATAATACAACTGGTCCAAATACAGCACCAAAACCTGCCCATGCAAATGATACAATAGAGAATACTGAGCTGTTTGGATCTTTTGCAAGGAAAATACCAAGAACAGCAATTGCAATAAGACATCCTCTTGCTACAATCATTCTTTTTTTACCATCAAGTTCTTTACCAAAGAAACCACCTATAATGTTTTCAGATACACTTGAAGAAGCAGCAAGAAGTTGTGAATCCGCAGTTGACATTGTTGAAGCGAGAATACCTGCAAGTATTACACCGGCAAAACAAGCAAATATCCATCCATGTGTACTTAGTACATTTGCAATTTGAACTATTACTGTTTCAGAAGATGTTCCTTCAAGGAAAGGAATAACAGATGCTTTTGTCATTCCATAACCAATTATACCTATCAAAATAGAAGCAAACATAGAAATTACAACCCATATAGAAGCAACTCTTCTTGAAATTTTAAGTTTGTCTTTATCTTCAATAGCCATAAAACGAAGTAATATATGAGGCATTCCAAAATAACCAAGTCCCCAAGCCATTTTTGAAACGATTGTTAAAAAGCCGTAACTTTCAGCAGAACCCGTTGTCATATTATGAGTTGAAACCATACTTAAATATCCGGGAAGTTCTTTTGCGTTGTTTATTACCATATCTATACCACCTGCAGCACTTATTCCAAAAACAAGAATAATAACAAGGGCAACTGACATGATTATACTTTGAATAAAGTCTGTGGTGCTTGCAGCAAGGAAACCTCCCATTGCTGTATATAAAATAATAACCACTGCACTTACAACCATTGCGGTAAAATAATCAATACCAAATAAACTTGAGAATAATTTACCACAAGCAGCGAATCCTGAAGCAGTATAAGGAATAAAGAAAATAATTATAAATAATGAAGATATAAGCATTAAAATCTTCTTTTTATCTCTAAACCTATTTGAAAAGAAATCAGGAAGAGTAAAAGAGTTCTTTGAAACTTCCGTATATAATCTTATTCTTTTTGCTATAATAAGCCAGTTTACATATGTACCTATTGCAAGACCTAAAGCTGTCCATCCTGAATCGGCTATACCTGATAAATAAGCAACTCCAGGTAGTCCCATAAGTAACCAGCTACTCATATCAGAGGCCTCGGCACTCATAGCCGTTACAAAAGGTCCAAGTTTTCTTCCTCCTAAATAAAAATCGTGAGCCGTCTCGTTTTGTTTTGATAAAAATGCTCCAATAACAACCGTACCTATTAAATAAATAAATATGACCGCAAGCATTCCTATTTGGTTTGCTTCCATTACAATTTCTCCTATCTTTTTAATTATAAAAAACAAAGGTCCTATAAAAATAGTACCTTTATAATATTTTATATTAAGTTTATTTTTTTGTCAAGATTTGCCTATATATCGGCTACTTTTTACCTTTTTTGTATATTAAAATATAAATAATAATGAAAGCAAAAATTAATATCCAAACTATGTTTGAATAGCTTTTAAAATAAGGAAGAAAACTTTCCCATGCATCTCCAAGAATAACACCAAGAAAAACAAGTAAAGTATTCCATATCAATGTACCAAATGTACTTAATATAATAAAATAAGAAAACTTCATTCTAGAAAGCCCGGCAGGTATTGATATAAGGCTTCTTGCCACCGGTATACACCTGCATATAAATACAGCTTTATTTTCATATTTTAAAAACCAGTTAAAACCTAAATCAATATATTCAGGTTTTAAATGTAAAAATTTCCCAATCCTACTGGAAAATAATTCTCTAAGCTTTTCCCTTTTAAATATATATCCTAATGTATAAAGTATAATTGCTCCGAAAATTGCACCTATTGTGGCAAAAATAATTACAACAATCGGATTCAACCCGGCTGCAACTACCATATACCCGCCAAACAATAATACAACTTCAGAAGGAATAGGTGGAAAAATATTTTCAACAAGTATTAAAAGCATTATTCCAATATAACCATAGTATCTAATAAAACTTAACAGTGTCTCTTGCATAAATACCCTCATTTAATTTCTAAAACAATTTATATGTATATTATATTTTTGTATGCTATAATATATTTCATACTAATTAAAGAAAAATTAAAGGAATGTAAAATTTAGGTAAAGTGAAATGACATTACAACAACTTAAATACATAATAGAAATAGTAAACTGCGGCTCAATAAACGAAGCTGCAAGCAGATTATTCATAACCCAGCCAAGCCTTTCAAAATCCGTAAAAGAACTTGAAAACGAACTTGGTATTGAAATATTTGTCCGTTCAAACAGAGGTATATCTCTGTCTTCAGATGGTGTTGAATTCTTAGGATACGCAAGACAAGTTATAGAACAAGCAGAACTTTTGGAACAAAGATATATGAATAAAACTCCATCAAAAAGAATCTTCTCTGTTTCAACACAACATTATGCCTTTTCCGTTCATGCCTTTGTAAATATGGTTAAAGAATTTGATAAAGATGAATATGAATTTGCTATAAGAGAAAGCAAGACCCATGAAATAATAGAGGATGTAAAAAATCTTCGAAGTGAAATAGGCGTAATTTACTTAAACGAATTTAACGAAAAAGTAATAAACAAAATCTTAAAAGATAATGGATTAGTATTTACGCACTTATTTGATGCAAGACCTCATATTTTTATAAGTTCTAATAATCCTCTTGCAAAAAAGAAAAAACTAAAAATAGAAGATCTTGATCCATATCCAAGAGTTTCATTTGAACAAGGTACATATAATTCTTTTTATTTTTCGGAAGAAATTTTAAGTACACTTTCTCATAAGAAAAATCTTTTAGTAAGTGACAGAGCAACGCTTTCCAACCTTCTTATAGGGCTTCAAGGATACACGATAACAACGGGTATTTTAAGTGTTGAACTTAACGGAAGTAATCTTGTTTCAATACCTCTTGAATCTGATGAAATTATAAGACTTGGATATATAAAGCATAAAAATGCAAGCCTTAGCATACCGGCAAAAAAATACATTGAAAAATTAGAAGATTACATAAAGGAATATCAATATTGATATTCCTTTTTTCTATATAAAAATATAAAAAATGTATATTATCACATGATAAAAAAACATGATATACTAACAAAGCAACTTAAGGAGAAATTAATTATGACAAAAAAACAAACGTACCATTTAGAAATGATATCGTAGGAAGTTTCCTACGTCCTTTAGAACTAAAAAATGCTAAGGAAGATTATATAAAAGGAAAAATTAATTTAGATGAATTAACTAAAATCCAAAACAAATGTATTGAAGAGCTTGTAAAAAAAGAAAAAGAAGTAGGATTAAAGTCAGTTACAGACGGAGAATTTACAAGAAGCTGGTGGCATTTGGATTTCATGTGGGGACTAGGCGGAGTAAAAAAGAAAGAACTTGAAAAAGGATATCAATTTAAAGATGAAGAAACAAGAGCTGAAACAGTATCTTTAGAAGGCAAAGTAGAATATAATGAAAACCATCCTTTCTTTGAAAGTTATCAATTTTTACATAAAACTGCCCTAAACAACGATGTACTTCCAAGACAAACGATACCGGCTCCTGCTCAATTTTTCGCAGAATTACAAAGACCGGATAATGCATCAGAGGTAAAAAAATACTATAATGACACAAACAAATTAATTGAAGATATTGCAAGCGCTTATAATAAAACAATCTTGAAATTCTATGAACTTGGATGCAGAAATATTCAACTTGATGACTGTACATGGGGAATGCTTTGCGACAAAAATGCAGTAAAACTAATAGGGCTAAGTGAAGAAGAAGTAACTAAAACAGCAAAATTATATGTAGAGTTAAACAATAAAGCAATAGAAAATTTACCAGAAGATTTAATTATAACCACTCATGTTTGTAGAGGTAATTATCACTCAACATATGCTAGTGAAGGAGGTTATGAACCTATTGCACAAATTTTATTTAAAGAAGAAAACGTAAAAGCATTTTATCTTGAATTTGATGATGAACGTTCAGGAGGATTTGAACCTTTAAGATTTGTACCAAAAGATAAGTTTGTTGTACTTGGTCTTATAACATCAAAAAGCGGAAATTTAGAAGATAAAGAGGCTATAAAGAAAAGAATAAATGAAGCAATAAAATACATAGATTTAGATAATCTTTGTCTAAGTCCCCAGTGTGGATTTGCTTCAACTGAAGAAGGAAATATTTTAACAGAAGAAAATCAATGGAAAAAATTAAAATTAATAGAAGAAATAGCTAAAGAAGTTTGGAAATAAAGGTATAAAAAAATAAGACATATAACAATATGTCTTATTTTTTATATAAAATTAAATTATTCACCAAAACCGTCTTCGATTAAAGCTGCTAATGTATCTACAGCTTCTTGTTCGTCAGCACCGTTAGCTCTGATTTCTAATTCTGTACCTTGAGATAATCCACCAGCCATAACGCCCATGATAGATTTTGCATTGATTTCATTTCCATTCTTAACTAAAAGAATTTCTGATGAGAATTTTGCAGCTGTTTGTACAAATTGAGATGCTGGTCTAGCATGAAGACCTGTAGGATTTGTAATTGTTACATTTTTTGAATACATATATAATTCCTCCTATTTTTTTTCTTTTATCGATATTAATTAGATTATAACATAAATTTATCAAAATACTATTAAAATTTTAACAAATTACTTATTTTTTTATACTTATACTTAAGCCATCCCCTATAGGAAGAACAGAAGTAGTTAATTCACTATCTTCGCTTATAGCATCTAAAAACTTTCTAAGCCTTTTTACAATAGTTATTTTTCTTCTGATTAAAGGTTTACTTTTATCAATCATTCCTCTAAATAAAACATTATCACATATCAAAAGCCCGCCTGGTTTTAATATCCTTTTACAGTCTTCAAGCATATGGATATAATGTCCTTTATTTCCATCAAGGAAAACAACATCATATGTCTTTTCTTCATTTTTTAATACTTCTCCTGCATCATCAAGACATAAATCAATATTATCTTCAAAACCGTATTTCTTTATATTATTTTTAGCTTCGATATATCTTATTTCATCTCTTTCTATAGTTTTCACATAACTATCTTTACCCATCGTATCTGCAAACACACAGGAAGAATAACCTACAGCGCTTCCTACTTCAAAAAGAGACTTTGAAGAACTTGACTTTAAAATAATTTTTACAAGCCTTTCAACATCTTCCGTAATAATAGGTATATTATTTCCTTTTGCTTCTTTTCTAAATTCTAAAAGAGCATCTTCTTCACTACTTAAGTGAAGAAGAGCCTCTAAATATTCCTTTGTTATTTCATCTATCATTTTTTATTCCCAGTTCCCACTATATTTTTGTATATTGGCTTCATGCTCTTCATAAGTCTTAGCAAAAGCACTTGCTCCCGTACCGTCATTTTTTGTACAGAAATACAAATAATCGGTATCTTCAGGATAAAGTACAGCTTTTAGAGAAGCTGCTCTAAAGTTTGATATAGGTCCTGCAGGAAGCCCTTCATATTTATATGTATTATATGGAGAATCAATATTCTTTTGTGATTCTGTAAAAGAGAATTGATAATCCTTATAAATATATTGTAGCGTTGCACAAGACTGAAGCATCATACCTTTTTCAAGTCTGTTATAAAATACCCCGGCAACAGTCGGAAGTTCAGAATCAAGTATTGTTTCTCTTTCAACAACCGATGCCATAGTTACAATTTCATCAATGGTTTTACCCATTTCTTTTGTTCTTTTCTTATATTCGTCTGTATATTCTTGATCGAATCTATCAAGCATTTTTTCTATTAAATCTCTTGGTGTAGAATTTACATAAATATTATATGTATCCGCAAATAAGTATCCTTCCAAAATATATTCTCTATCCTTTGGAACACTTGATAAGAAATCATATTTTTCTCTGTAATAATCCGCATTATTTTTAATTTCACTTAAAAATTCTTCTTTTGTAAATATTCCTTGCTCTTCTAAAGTATCACCAATTCTGTTAAGGTCAAGACCTTCTTTTATTGTAACAGTTGCTGTATCGCTATTACTGCCTTCCATCATGATAGAAACAATATCTCCTGCTGATTGACTTTGAGAGAAAGAATAATATCCGGCCTTTAAATCATTTGATTTTCCTGTTAATTTAACATAAACTTTAAATGCAAGTTCACTTCTTATTAAATCTTTATCTTTAAGTGTCTGAGAAATACCTGAAAGAGATGAACCTTCTTCAATTGTAACATCCATTTTATTTGTATTTGAAGAATCAACAGCTCCTAATAAAACGTTATAACTTACAATAATAGCTACAACACATATTAAAACAAACGCCCCTATTCCTCCAAGTATATATTTCTTCTTGCTTGCTTTTTTATTATTTTTCTTAGTTTTGCTATTTTTGTTATTTAAAACAACATCTTTTTTACTTTGTTTTACATCATCAAATTGATTTTCTTTTGTATTAGAAAAATCCTCTGTTTTTACATCTACATCTTCAAAAAGCACATCATCTTTGATATCAATATTTTCTTTTGTTCCTTCATCAACTGCAATGTTAGAAAGTACTTTTTCATCTTCAAAAAGATTATTATCCATAAGATTTATATTATTATCTTTATTTACTTTTTTCTTTTTTGGTCTTCTCATCGTTTTTTTTACTTTTACGACTCTTTTTCTTTTTTCCATACATCCTCTCCTTTTAGCATACTTAAATTATATATGTATTTGACAAATAACACAATATTTTTAACTTTTATTTAACAATTTTTAAGAAATAAAAAAGAAGATATATGAAAACATATATCTTCTAATACTACATAAAATATACAATCTCATCTTCAGGTTTAGCTGCTTTTTTTATACTTTCAAGATATAACACAGGAACATCTTCGCCGTATTCAACGTTAAATTCATACTCAACATGCACAAGTACCTCAACCCAGTCTCTATTTTTATAACTGAAGTTTTTCAAAAAATACTTACATTCATGTCCCAAAAATTGTATATCATCAGCGCAGCAAGTCATTGCAAATCTTCCAGGAACAAACGTATTTCTACCTAAACTCTTATCAGTATAAACCTGAGCTTTAAACCTTACCTTTTTGCCCATATAATGTCCCGGATTATCAAGTGTATCAATAAACCATACGCCATAATCCACATCACTTACATCTATAATATCTGCATTTATATCAAAAGGTAAATCCTCTTCGGTTTCTTCAACAACGCTTCCATCGCTTCTTTCAAATACAATTTGGACTGTTGGATTTAAAGCTTTAATATTTCTTCTAAGTTTAGCTCTGTCCATATCATCTTCATATCTGTTACATATTATTAGACTTGATAAATTAAGAGGCTCCATAAACATTGCTCTCATGTTAAGCATATATATTTCTGCTGTTTCACAGTTAACCAAAGAATACACGCTTGCAATCTGCCAATTTTCAGGAAAATCTGTTTTAAGAAGCGTATCCATACTCCATGTCCCGTTGTATTCCATAACAACCTGATTTGGTCTATATAATGCTTCATAATTTTGAAAAAGTGTTGGAGTAAACTTCTCCATATCATCAATTGTTACCTTTGTTATTTGGCATTCACTTAAAAATTCTCTTTCAAACTCTTCTTCCCCATCTTCACACATAATAAGAAGAGTAGGTCCGTTATTTCTAAAATCAGGACTTCTAAACATATTCTTTATTAAAGTTGTTTTACCGCTATCTAATAAACCTGATATAACAAAAACCGGTGTTACCATAATATCACCTCTGTTATTTAAATATTTTTTCTAATTTATCTTTAAGCAAGTTTGAACCAATTACACAAACTTTACCTATATAATCAGCATTTCTTTCTCTAATTTCGTATTCACCAGGAACTAAATCAAATTCATACCAGTTTTCATCTTCTCCGCTTACAACACCTTTAGCTCTTAAAATAACCCCATAACTACTCCCATCTGCCAAATCTTCCAAAATATCATTTAACTGATCCTTTGTAAATTTATGAATTGTTTCCATTCCAAAGCTTTCAAAAACCTCATCTGCATCATGTCCATGATGGTCATGCCCACATCCACAATGTTCATGGTGGTGATGATGTTCATGATCGTGTCCACATTCACAGTGTTCGTGGTGGTGATGGTGTTCATGGTCATGTCCACATTCACAGTGTTCATGGTGGTGATGGTGTTCATGGTTGTGTCCACATTCGCAGTGTTCGTGGTGGTGATGATGTTCATGACTTTCCATTTCTTCTCTTTTTAATTCTTCAAGCATTTTATTTTCTTTATCAAAATTTGTAAATGCATCAAGTATTACTTCCTTATTTAGCTCGTCCCAAGGAGTTGTAATAATATTTGCTTTATTATTATGTTTTTTTAATTCTTCAAAACATTCATTTATCTTTTCTTCTTTCATAAGTTGAGTTCTGCTTAAAACAATAACATTTGCATTTTCAACTTGATTATTAAAGAATTCTCCAAAATTCTTCATATAGATTTTTGCTTTCTTTCCATCAACAACAGTTATTTTACTGTCTACAGAAAGATCAAGTTTATCTTTAACATCAACAATTGCCTTTTCAACATCTGAAAGTTTACCAACCCCCGAAGGTTCAATAATGATTCTATCAGGAGAATATGTGTTAATTACTTCTTCAAGAGATTTACTAAAGTCCCCTACCAAAGAACAACAAATACATCCAGAATTCATTTCCTTTATTTCAATTCCGGCATCTTTTAAAAAGCCTGAATCAATTCCAATTTCTCCAAATTCATTTTCTATTAAAATTACTTTTTCATCCGTAAATACTTCACTTACCAATTTTTTTATAAATGTAGTTTTACCGGCTCCTAAAAATCCGGATATTATATTTACTTTTGTCATAAAAACCCTTCTTTCTATTATTAAATATATCTATTTTATACCAAAAACAAAAAAAATACAAACAAAAATAATGTTAGCATTTACTAACATTATAACATAAAATAATTTTAATTCAACAACTTATAAAAATAATTTTTTTTGAGTAAATACTTCATTTATTTAAGATAGAAAACATTTACAATAAATAATACATAATTTAATTAACCATTTTTACAATTTGACATATTATAATAATGTGTAAATAAAAAAGTACCTTACTTATCAAATTAATACTTGAAATATGATTTATTTTATGATAATATATCTTATAGTAAGATAATAAAATAAAGGAGAAAGTTATGTTTTCAAATAAAGTTACATCAATTGGACAATCTCCAATAAGAGAATTTGCCCCAATACAAGAAAAAAGAACAAAAGAAGGAACTCATGTATATCAATTAAATATTGGGCAACCTGATATAGTTACACCAAAGGAATTTTTTAGCGCAGTAAGAAACTTTGATGAAAACATATTATCATATACAAACTCAAAAGGTATTCCTGAACTATTGGAAGCATTTGAAGAATATTACAAAGAAATTGGTTCAAATATGAAAAAAGAAGACATGATAGTTACAAACGGAGGAAGCGAAGCCATATTATTTTCTTTCCTAACTCTTTGTAATGAAGGAGATGAAATAATCGTTTTTGAACCTTATTATACAAACTACAATATTTTTGCTACTCAAGCTGGAATAAACATGGTTTCAATAACAACAAAACCTGAAGAAAACTTCAGACTTCCAAGCAAAAAAGAAATAAAATCAAAAATAACAGATAGAACAAGAGCTTTTTGTATAACAAATCCTTCAAATCCAACAGGAAGAGTTTATACAAAAGAAGAAATAAAGTTATTATGTGATATCGCAAAGGAAAATAATTTATTTATAATAGTAGATGAAGTTTACAGAGAATTTGTTTATGACGGTAAGTTCATAAGTTTTTCATCTATAAAAGAAGTTGAAGATAGAGTTGTAATAATAGACAGCATATCAAAAAGATTTTCTGCATGCGGAGCAAGAATAGGTCTAATCGCTTCAAAGAACAAAGAATTTATGGCTCATGTTTTAAAACTTGCACAAGCAAGACTTTGTGCTCCTTATATAGATCAAGTTGGAGCAGCAGCAGTTTTAAAACACACAAGTAAAGAATACATAGAAAATGTAATAAAAGAATATAAACACAGAAGAGATACAATTTATCAAAGACTAAAGAAAATAAAAGGTATCCAAGTACAAAAACCTGCAGGAGCATTTTATTTAATAGCAAAACTTCCTGTTGAAAATGCTCATGAATTCTCAAAATGGTTACTTGAAAATTATGATTATAACAACGAAACAGTTATGCTTTGCCCTGCAAGCGAATTTTATTCAACAAAAGAACTTGGAGTAAACGAAGTAAGAATTGCATATGTATTAAAAGAAGAAGACTTAATAAATGCAGTTAATATTTTAGATAAAGGACTTACGGAATATCAAAAAGTATTTAATACAAATAAAGTAGTTGAAACAACGAAGAAAAAAAGTAAAATTTTAATAGCAAAAGAACAACCTGCTATTTAATATATAAACAATAAGAAAACATGAAAAGAAAGTAAAAAAATGCTTGCATTTGGTATATATAGGTGCTATAATATCATTCGCGAGACTATTTAAAGTGGAGGTGTAGCAAGTGGCAAACATTAAATCTGCAAAGAAAAGAGCAATTACAAACGAAAAAAGCAGACTTAGAAATAAAGCTATCAAAACTAACTTAAAAACAGTTGAAAAAGATTTTGAAAAAGCTATTTTATCTAATGATGTTGAAAAAGCTAATGAAGCATGCAAATTAGCAAGCAAAAAATTTGACATGGCTGCAAGCAAAGGTATTATTCATAAAAACGCTGCAAACAGAAAAAAAGCTCAATTAGCAAAAAAAGTCAATGCTTTAGGTTAGTATTATATATAGACTATTCAAGGCCTTTCATACTAGAGAGGTCTTTTTGCAGTTAAAGGAATTATTTTATGATAGATAAAGAAATAATATCAAACGGTGTTGATATAATAAAAGTAGATAGAATTAGAAAAATATTAAAAAGACCTTATAAAGACGCCTTTTTAAAGAAAATATTTAACACAGAAGAAATTGAATATTTTAAAAACAATAAATATGATGCAAAAAGCATATCAGGATATTTTGCTGTAAAAGAAGCCATTATGAAAACTTTAAAAAAAGGAATGGATAAAACCAGTTTTAAAGATATAACAATACTTAAAACTGAAGATAACTGTCCATATATAAAGCTACAAGGCAATGCAAAGAAATATATGAAAGAAAATAACATAAAAGATTTTAAAATATCCATTTCTCATGAAAAAGAATACGCCATTGCGTTTGTAATCGCAGTATAAAAATGCTTTTTAAGCATTTTTTTATTTGCAAATTTTCTGAATATTAAAAAACAATTAATTTAGTTTTATATTACATATTATTTTGTTATAATGTATAAAGGAGGTTTGTAGACTGGGAATTTAATAAATAAAAGCGCCAGAACCGAATTCCCAAATATATTTTAAGGTTGACGAGGTAAAGGGCTTATCGATTTTTCGGCGGATACCCTTTGGGATTTGAAGTTATTCCTTACAGCTTAAGACAAAACTTAAAAGTAATTTTAAGGACAAAACTTAGCTTAATACTTTATAAAAAATAAAATTATTTTAAGGAGATCGTATAATATGTGCGGAATAGTAGGGTATATAGGTAACAAAAAAGCCAGCGACATTTTAGTAGATGGACTGGAAAAACTTGAATATAGAGGATATGACTCAGCAGGAATCGCTGTTTTTGAAGATGGACAAATAACAATAAGAAAACACAAAGGCAGACTTGACAATTTAAAAGAAAGTTTAAAAGAAAAAGACATTAACGGTCATGTAGGTATTGGACACACAAGATGGGCTACACACGGTGAACCATCAGACATAAACTCTCATCCACACGCAAGTCATAATGGTAAATTTGTAATAGTTCATAACGGTATCATAGAAAATTACATTGAATTAAAAGAAGATCTTGTAAAAAAAGGATTTAGATTTATTTCAGATACAGATACAGAAGTTGTTGCTCATTTACTTGAAGATTTAGATAATGGTGATTTATTATCAACAGTAAAAGAAGCTACAAAAAAATTATCAGGCTCATATGCTTTAGCTGTTATGTGCAAAGATGACCCTGAAGAACTTGTTGCAGTAAGAAAAGACAGTCCTTTAATTATTGGTAAAGGAGAAGGCGAAAATTTTATCGCCAGTGATATACCTGCAGTATTAAAACATACAAGAGATATCTATCTACTTGATGATGATGAAATTGCTGTAATAACAAAAGATAATATTTCAATTTATGATAACGAAGGTAACAAAGTTGGAAAACAAATTCTAAAAGTTAACTGGGATGCTGCCGGTGCAGAAAAAGGCGGATATGAACATTTCATGTTAAAAGAAATCCACGAACAACCAAGAGCTATCAGAGATACATTAAGAGGAAGACTTGATGTTGAAAAACACGAAGTAAAACTTGATGATATAACAATAACAAAAGAAGATTTAGATAAAATCAACAAAATTTATATTGTAGCTTGTGGTACTGCTTTCTATGCAGGAAACGTAGGTAAAAACGTAATAGAAAAATATGCAAGAATTCCAGTTGAAGTTGATATAGCAAGTGAATTTAGATATAGAAATCCAATTATAGATGAACACACTCTTCTTATTTCAATTTCTCAATCAGGAGAAACAGCAGATACTCTTGCAGCAATGAGACTTGCAAAAGCTCAAGGAGCCAGAGTACTTGCAGTAACAAACGTAGTAGGAAGTACTGTTTCAAGAGAAGCAAGCGACGTACTATACACATGGGCAGGTCCTGAAATTGCAGTTGCTTCAACAAAAGCATATTCTACACAAGTTGTAAGTATGTACTTAATTGCTTTATTATTCGGTAAGCTTACAGGAAAATTAAGTGATGAAGATTTTGAAACTATAGCAAGCGGCTTAATGTCAATAGATAAAAACGTTGAAAATGTTCTTGCAAGAGAAAAAGAAATCAAAAAAATAGCTTATGAACATTTCAAAGTACATGACGTATTCTTCCTTGGAAGAGGTCTTGATTACTTCTTATCACTTGAAGGTTCTCTAAAAATGAAAGAAATTTCATATATTCATTCAGAAGCTTATCAAGCTGGAGAATTAAAACACGGACCTATTGCTTTAGTAGAAGAAGGAACTCTTATTATAGCTCTTTGTACTCAAGATGCTTTATTTGAAAAAATGTTAAGCAACATTAAAGAAGTTGTTGCAAGAGGTGCTTATATCGTAGCTTTTGCAAAAGAACAAAACTCAAATGTTGAAAAAGAAGCAAATAAAGTAATGTATATAGATAATGTAATTGATGACTTAACTGTAATACCTACAGTTGTATATCTTCAAACTCTTGCATACTACCTTGCAGTTGCAAGAAACTGTGACGTTGATAAACCAAGAAACTTGGCTAAATCTGTTACAGTAGAATAATAAGGTTAATAACATTTAGTATAAGAGGCAAAAACAAGAGGGACTTCCCTCTTGTTTTTACTGGTATATGAAACGTCGTGGTTTCATGGTTTTTCATATACCCTTTAGGGGTACCTAAGGCTGTTATACTTGTTATTATATATAACAAATACCACGAACTCTTTTTATAAGAGCTTTTTTGTGGTGGATAGGAGCCAATTATGCAAAACAGTAAAATTCAATTTATCACAAAAGCTGCAATAATAGCAGCTATCTACACAGTATGCACAATGCTTATCTCTCCACTTGCTTTTGGAGAAAATCAAGTAAGAATATCGGAAGCTTTAAATGTATTGGTATACTTTACACCATCGGCTGTTCCAGGATTATTTGTAGGATGCATTTTATCAAACCTTGCAAGTCCTTTTGGAATCATCGATATCGCTTTCGGTTCTCTTGCTACTTTACTTGCAGGAATGATTGCAAGCAAAATAAAAAACAAATACCTTGTAGGAATTCCAAGTATTCTTTTTAACGGTGTATTTGTTGGATTTGTTTTATATAAAATGTCAGCAGTTCCATTCATTGCAGGATTCATAAGCGTATGCATAGGACAAGCGATAAGCCTATATGTTATAGGACTTCCTCTATTATTAGTAATAGAAAAAAATGAAAAATTAAGGACACTTTTATCTCACTAATGAATGAATATATACTTCTGGCTTTAGAAGAAGCTAAAAAAAGCAATGATGACATTCCTGTGGGCGCAGTTATTGTAAAAAACAATAAAGTAATATCAAAAGCCCACAATGAAGTTATAAAGAGAAATGATTCAACGGCTCACGCAGAAATAATAGCAATTAAAGAGGCTTGCAAAAAACTTAATACCTATAATTTAAGCGGTTGCACCATATATTCAACATTAGAGCCCTGTCCTATGTGCACAGGAGCTATAATAAACGCAAAAATAGATAAAGTAGTATATGGAGCAATGGACACAAGCTATGGAGCTTGTGGAAGTAAATATAATCTCTTAAATAACAATAAAGCCAAGAAAATAGAAGTATATGCGGGAATAGAAGAAGATAAATGTAAAACAATAATAAAAGATTTTTTTAAAACAATAAGAAAAAAATAAAAGCAAGGGGTACCCACCTTGCTTTTTTAATATAGTAAATATAATAATGTTACAATGCCAAGTCTCATTTTATCGTTTATTTTATTAAAAATATTAGCATAAAGTCTTTCATAATTTCTTGGATTTGCACTTATAAGAACTAAAAAATAATCCAAGAAATTATCTTTGTCTACACACAAAATTTCCTCTTTACCATTTATCATTTTTGATAAATAGTTTTTATCTTCAATTTTTCTTAAATGAGAATTAACTTCATTTTTATATGTTTTCTCAATTTCATTTTTTAACTTCGTAAAAGTATATTTTTCTTTTTCTTCAATACCAAATATATTAGATAAATTTTCCATTAAAGAAATCAAAGCATTACTTTCTTTTCTATATTCGGAAAATCTTATCATATCACAAAGAGTTTTTCTTATTAAATTTTTATTATTTGAATCTAAAGCTAAAAGCTCCATAATCAGATAATCTTTATTATCATTAAAACTATCTCCCATATGTTTTTCAAATAAAGTATAAGAAGAATCATTTTCAAAATTTATATAATAGTATTTTCCCCAAACTTTTTTTAAAACTTTTAATGTATTTAAATACCCTATTTTTATATGCTCTTTCATTACGTCAGTATTGTATTTATCTTCAAGTTCTAAGAAGTCGCTGCTTTTAATTATTGTTATTTTTTTCAATGAAGATTTATCTAACATTTCCTCTGTTGAAATTATGTTGTCATATCCATTTTCCAAAAGGACATCTATTAAATTACCATTATAATTTTGCATTCCTCCCATATTTGAGTCCATATTTGAAATTTCAGGAAAACATACACAAAGTAGAATATATGAATGAAGCTGGCCTTTGGGAATATCATCAATACTTAAAGATGTAAACTCCATTGTGTTTAAATCTATTACATCAAAAAAAAGCTTAATATCGCTATTTCTTACATCATCTTCATTTATATATTCTCTTAAAGCTTTTTTAAGATCTTTTAATCTTTTATCTGTAGATAGAAATTTTGCAAACTCTTTAACAAAGCCTTTTTTAGATAACTTAGACCATGAATATTCATATAAGCCTGCTATAAGATTGCTTACTTTAAATAAATTCTTTCCAACTGCCATTGTCCAAAATTTAACAATCTTATCCATATCTTTCATAGAAAAAAAAGCAGCATTTATAGCCCCCATACCTCCCGCACAAACAGCCTTAAACTTCATATCACTTTCCATAAATGCGGCAAATGAGCCTATTTCATAAAACTTTTTACTGCCATCTAAATTAAGTATAATTGCATCGTAATCAGGCATCGTATCACTCCTATTTTTTAGTAAGATTATTATAGCATAAAGAACAATAAAAAAATACCTTATATATTAGGTATCTTTTTATTTTATTATATTAAAAAATTTAATTAGTTTAAAGAATCTTTTAAAGCCTTACCTGCTTTGAAAACTGGAGCTTTGCTTGCTGGAATAGTAATTTGTTCTTTAGTTTGAGGATTGATACCTTTTCTTTCTGCTCTTTCTCTTACTTCAAAAGTACCGAAACCTACTAATGAAACTTTATCTTCTTTTTTTAATGTTTCTGTTACAGTTTCAATAAATGCTCCTAAACAGTTATCACATTCTTTTTTTGTAAGTCCAGTTTTTTCGCTTAAAGCGCTTACTAATTCTGATTTATTCATTCTAAATTTTCCTCCAAAATAATTTTTGTTGATATATCAACTTTTAAACTCTAGATTATATTTTACCAAAAAAAATATTTATTTCAATAGTATTTTAGCCATTTCCCAATATTTTTCCAAATTTTCTTGGTCAAAATACATCATGTTTTTGTTATCTTTTTCAATCAATTCTTCCATTAAAACAAAACGTCTTATAAACTTGTTTGTAGAAGAATTCAGAGCCTCTTCAGAGTTTATTCCTATTAACCTTAAAACATTTACCACACTAAAAAGTAAATCCCCGGCTTCCATAAATAGGTTATCTTCATTTTTCCCTATTTCATTTTTAAACTCTTCAATTTCTTCATAAAGTTTGCTTATGGCCTCTTTATAATCTGCAAAATCAAAATTTGCATCTCCTGCTCTTTTTTGAATTTTTTGTGCATACAAAAGTGCCGGAAAACCTTTGGGAACATCTAATAAAGTCTGTCTGAAATTTACAAAAGATTTCTCTTCCTTTTTAACACTATTCCAAACAGCTGCAGTGTCATCCCCTTCTAAAATAGTATCTGAAAATACATAAGGATGTCTTCTTATCAACTTGCTTGAAACATTTAAAATTACATCTTTATAATCAAATTCTTTACTTTCTTTAGCTATTTGACTATGAAGAGCAATTTGCATAAGTAAATCTCCAAGTTCATCGCTTAAGGCATTCATATCTTCCTTATCAAGAGCATCAAGAACCTCATAAGACTCTTCTATTAAATGTTTCTTTAAACTCTTATGAGTCTGTTTTCTATCCCAAGGACAACCATTATCACTTCTAAGATAATCAATAAGTTCCATAAATGCATCAAAACTTCCTTTTACATCAGTAAAATTCTGCTTATCTATGGCTAATGTAAAAACCCCTTCTGTAAAAGATTCATCAAAATCTTTTAATTTTATTTTGTCTGTTTTATCTTCTTTTATTACATATATTATTATGTTTTCACTAAAACTTTTTAAAAGTTTTTCTTTTAAAGAAGAGAAATTATTTTTATCAATATTTTTAATAATATTTATACCGCTAAAATCTATATTTATATTTTCGTCAATTCTTAAATCTATTATTTTATAATTACTATTTTTACCAAATAAAATATTTACTAGATTATTTTCATCTAAAGTTATATTAAGCAAATCATCATCAAACATTAACTCAACAAAATCACGGTATTTATTTGTATCAAAAATAACAGTTATATCTTTATTATTAGCAATTTCATTTTTAAAGTTATTATAATCATTAAAATCAAAACTAATACTTTTTTTTAGAATATTATTCTCATATAAATCTTTTTGAATAATAACATTATCCATAGTTTCAATTTTATTTTTGATCTTTAATGTTATTTCATTTATATCTTTTATATTTAATACAAAAATATTTTTTTTCATTTGTATACCTCGTTATATTAACCTAAAGCAACGTCTAAAATCATCATAATTAAAAACCCTATAGAAAAACCTATAGTTCCCAAATTGGAGTGACTTCCAATAGAAGACTCTGGAATAAGCTCTTCAACAACAACATATATCATTGCACCTGCAGCAAAAGACAATAAATACGGTAAAAATGATACTATATATGACGATAATAAAATCGTAATAAACGCACCTATTGGCTCTACAATGCCCGACAATACTCCATATGAAAAAGCCTTCTTTTTACTTACGCCTTCATTTATAAGAGGCATTGAAATAACAGCCCCTTCCGGAAAGTTTTGAATTGCTATACCTACTGATAATGCAATTGCACCCGCAAGAGTTATACCTGCACTGTTTGTTAAAAAACCACTAAAAACTACCCCAACAGCCATTCCTTCAGGTATATTATGAAGAGTTACCGCAAGAACAAGCATTGTTGATTTTTTAAGACTGCTTTCCATCCCCTCTTTAGAATTATCTATGTGCATATGCGGAATAAGTTTATCAATTAAAAGTAAAAAAAGTATTCCAAGAATAAAACCTATTGCCGCAGGTAAAAAAGAAAATTTACCCAAGCTTTCTGACATATCTATTGAAGGAATTAATAAAGACCATACAGAAGCCGCAACCATAACTCCTGAGGCAAACCCAAGAAGTAAATTCTGCATACTTCGCTTCATATCCTTTTTTAATAAAAAAACACATCCGGCACCAAGAAAAGTGCCTAAAAACGGAATTAGAATTCCTATTATTGTATTTATGTTAAACATAACTCCCCTCCTTATTCTAAACATTAGTTATTGCTAACAATATCATATAAAAATTTACTGTTTACTATATTTTTTAACAATATACTATTATATAAATATTATGTCAACAAATTAATAATAAAAAAAGAGATAAATAAAAATTTACCTCTTTAAATTTTTAAATTATTTTTTCTCTCTGATAATTTCTATATCATAACCGTCAGGATCTGTAACAAAGAAATAATTTGGTTTATTTCCTTTTAATCCATAAAAATCTGTTACCTTGTATCCTTTTTTGGCAAGTTCATCGTGCGCAGCTTCTAAATCTTCAACATAAAATGCAAGGTGAGCAAATCCGTTTCCGATTTCATATGGTTTTTCAGGATCATAATTATATGTTAGTTCAACTTCACAAGTTTTGTTAACATCTTCCAAAAATACTAAACAAAAATCTCCAGGATAATCTTTTCTTCTTGTTTCCTTCATTCCAAGAGCTCCTACGTAAAACTCCAAGCTCTTATCTAAATCAAAGACTCTTATGCTTGTATGCCCAAATCTAAAATTCATTTTCGTACCTCCTTTTAATTATTTTTATTATATCATAAAATTTTATCCCCCAATAAATAAATTAAAAAAAAAGCTACAATATTGACAAAACATATAATGACTTGTATAACATAAATATATCTAATAAATATTATAAAAGGAATATATAATGAACGAAAAATACATTCAAGATAAATTAAATGCTTTATCAAAATCTAAATTTAGAAGCAGTTTTCATTTAAAGAAAAAAGATATAGAATATATTGATAAAAAAGGTATAGATACAATAAAAAGCCATGCTTTTGACTTCATAGAAAAAAGAATAGCACCACAGTACATAAAAAACGATGGAAAACAAACACCAACTAAAAACCACCCTGTATTCATCGCTCAGCATGCTACAGCAACATGCTGCAGAAATTGTTTATATAAATGGCACCATATACAAAAAAATAAACAACTTAATCAAGAAGAACAAGAATACATAGTAAAAGTAATAATGGAATGGATAAAAAAAGAATATAAAAAAGAACCCAAACAATAATAGTTTGAGTTCTTATTTTTATTCTTCAATATCTAAAACAACCCTTTTATCAGCTTTTATTGCAGCAGCTTTTAAAACATTTCTTATTGCTTTCGCAATTCTACCTTGCTTTCCGATAACTTTACCCATGTCATCTTTAGCAACTTTAAGCTTAATTACTGTTAAATGTTCCTTTTCAATTTGTTTTACACAAACTTCTTCGGGACTGTCAACCAAAGCTTTTGCAATTGTTTCAATTAATTCAACCATATTGGTCTCCTATTATTTTATAATACCGTTTTGTTTGAATAACTTAGCAACAGTATCAGTTGGTTTAGCACCTTTGTTTAACCATTCTTGAGCTTTTTCAGCATTAATTTCAATGCTTTTTTCTCCAACTGGTTTATATCTACCAATTAAGTCGATGCTTTTACCATCTCTTGCTGTTCTTTCATCTGCTACTACGATTCTGTAGTATGGTTGTTTTTTTGAACCCATTCTTTTTAATCTGATTTTTACTGCCATGTTTTTTCTCCTTTTATTTTAATAATTATATTTTTATATTAAAGAAATTAAATTTCTTTTTTGACTTATTACATAAACGGGAATTTCATCTTAGGTAATCTCATCTTACCTGAATTAAGCTGTTTCATCATTTTTTTACTTTGTTCAAATCCCGTTAAAAGTTTATTTACATCACTTACTTTTGTACCGCTTCCAGCAGCTATTCTCTTTCTTCTGCTGGCATTGATGATACTTGGATTTTGTCTTTCCTTTATTGTCATTGACTGTATTATTGCCTTTTGTCTTACAAGCTCTCTTTCATCTATTGATAAATTCTTAAGCTTTCCGGCCCCCGGAAGCATAGATAGTATACTTTCAATTCCGCCCATTTTACTCATGCTTTCCATTTGATCAAGAAAATCTTCCAAAGTAAAAGAGTTCTTTCTTAATTTTGCTTCCATCTTCTTAGCTTCTTCTTCATTATATACGCTTTCCGCTTTTTCTATCAAAGAAAGAACGTCGCCCATACCAAGAATTCTTGAAGCTACTCTGTCAGGATGGAAAGGTTCAAAGTCTTCCATTTTTTCACCAAATGCAGAAAACTTAATAGGCTTATTTGTTATATAAGTAACACTAAGTGCCGCACCGCCTCTTGCATCAGAGTCAAGTTTTGAAAGAATAAAACCTGTGATTTCAAGATTTTCATCGAAAGCCTTTGCTGCATCAACGGCTTGTTGTCCCATTAAAGAGTCTATTACAAATAGTGTTTCGTCAGGATTAATAACTTTTTTAACCTTTACGGCTTCTTCCATCATTTCACTGTCAACATGTTGTCTACCGGCCGTATCCACGATTACAATATCAGCGCCTTTACTTTTTGCATATTCAACACCTTTTTTTGCAATCTTTCCTGCATCTTTACTATCAAGTGAAAATACTTCAATATCAAGACCTTCACCAAGAATTTTAAGTTGGTCTACCGCTGCAGCTCTGTGAATATCACAAGCTACAAACACAACTTTTTTATTCTTTTTATTTTTAAAATAGTTACCCATTTTACCGATACTTGTCGTTTTACCACTACCTTGTACCCCGACAACCATAATAACAGTCGGAGAAGTGGATGAAAAATTTATATCTCTGCTTTCCCCTCCAAGCAAATCGATAAGTTCATTGTTAACTATCTTAATAACTTGTTGTCCCGGAGTCAAAGATTTTAAAACCTCTTCCCCCATACATTTTTCTTTTAAATTTTTTGCAAATGTTTTTACTACTTTATAGTTTACATCAGCTTCAAGTAAGGACATTCTTATTTCTCTTAAAGCTGCATCGATATCTTTTTCTGTAAGTTTTCCTTTTCCTCTTAACTTTTTAAAAGTTTCCTGTAATTTATCACCTAAAGCCTGAAACATAGAAACCTCCTTATAGGTTTTCTTTTACCTTCTCTATTAAAGATAAAGCCTCTTTATTATCAATCAAAGCTTCTGCTTTTTCAAGCATTTTAATGTTTTGTTCATATTTATTTAATAACTGTAATTTATCATCATAATCAGATATTATTTTTTCTGCCCTTTTTAAAGTATCATAAACACCTTGTCTAGAGATATTCAAAATACTTGCAATTTCACTTAGTGATATATCATCACTGTAATAATATTCAAGCACTTTATACTGTTTTTCCGTAAGAAGAGATGCATATATATCTATTAAATACGACATCTTAAAATATTTTTCCATACTACTCTCCTTATACTGACTAAAGGATTATAACAAAATAAAAAGACATTGTCAAGTAAAAAACCTTGACAATGTCTTTTTATTTAACTTTCTAAATCATTTATAGCTTTTTTGTCTTTTGTTTTCCATTCCATTCTCCCGTTTGCACTTCTTCCCATAACAAAAGATGCAGCAAGAGAAGGGCTTGTAAACAAGTAATCCTTTGTGAATTTATAATTTACAATTACTCTTTCTTCAATAAGTCTTTTTCTTAAATTCAACAATGAAGTAGAAATACTTTGTGTTGTATCATTAGCAATTTGAGAATCTTTAAAAACAACAAATCCATCACTTGTAGGTATTCCTTTTGCATCTGCTCCACGAATAGCTTTTATATACATAATATTTTTGTCATCAGACATAACAACATCATCAGCTATATGATCAAATACTTTTTTCCCTAATAAACTAATTAATAATAAAGAGTTCTCAAAAAATTCTTTTAACATAGATTCATCATACTCTGAAACAGATGACCTAGTTGGAATTGTATTATTTATAACTTTTGTTCTATCTTCATCTTTTGCTTTTTTAAAAAAACAATGTTCTAAATATTTAACATGAGCTTTATTTAAGTAATCATCTTTACTTAATAATACAATAACCTCTGTCCAGTAATCTCTATCTTTTAAATGCTGATTAATTCTATTTGCAATTTGTTCAGCTTCACCAATATATACCGTATCTTCATTCATATCATCTTTTCCAAATAAAAAATAAACACCTGTATAATTTGCATCACTTCTTTTTAGGAAATCTTTTAAGTGTGTTCTTGAAAATTTATATGCGCGCCCGTTCCAATTAGATAATTCACACATAATTAAGCCTTTTGGATTTCCTTCAAACATCAATATATTAACACTTTTATTAAACATACATGATCCTAATAAATAAAATATATATTAATATTACAAAAATTTTTAACAAAACAAAACCCCCAACGATAGTTGGGGGTAATAATTATATTCTTTTTTAAGAGGAAAACATGACGTTATGTTATAAACTTAAAAGTTTATTTTTTCATATCAAATAAATCTTCTTTTTCACCACATCCCCAATCATCAAGAGCGATTTGAAGATCCGGTTTATCTTTTGCATATTCTCTTAATGGAATACCAGCCATAGCAGCATCAATTGCTTGTCTTAGAGATCTTGCACCTGCTGTAGCACCGTTTCTGTGTCCATGAACAGCACCGCCTGCTGCAATCATAACATCAGTACCAACTTCATAAATTGTTTCTGGAACAACACCTTGATACATTCCACCGCTTGGTGCAGGAAGACAATCTTTAATATTATGGAATTTCATCTTAAGATCTCTACAAGTTCTTAAGTATGAATCTCTAAGTACAGGAATCTTACCATAATAGTTTGTTGTTATTGCCATATCAGCTCCGGCAAGTCTTACAAGTTTACCCCAAAGTAATGCTACGGCAACACCTGTATCAGGAGAGTAAGATTGTGCAGCAGCATAGTCAGGATGTGACATAATAGGAACTTGAATATTAGGGTCTTCAGCTAACATTCTAAGAGCTGAGAAACCTGCTGTATATGTATTAATCATTAAAGCATTTGCACCTGCATCTAAAGCTCTGTATGCAAGGTCTTTAATTTTAAAGCTGTCTTCTGTTAAGTTAACAGTATATAAATGTTTTTCACCTGTTTGTTCATAAGCTCGAAGACCAGCTTCTGTTATTGCTTTAACTCTTTTTTCAATAGGACACCATGCAGGATCCGCAACAAGAAGTTCATCATCTTTTATTACATCAATACCGCCAACATAAGCATCCCCTGCCATTATTGCACCTTGTTCAGGAGTCCAACCTGTATCAGGTTTAATCATTGCACAAGTAAGTGGTCTTTCAGGAATATCAAGAATTTCTCTTACGCCTTTTATACCAAATTTTGGGCCTTGGAAATGGTCTGTATATTCTTTAGGGAATTCAAGATCTAAAAGTTTTAATCTTGCAGCAGAAATATTACCTATTGCAGTTGTAAAAATCATTGGGAAGTTAGTTCCTATGTTTTCCCAAGGGAAAGCAAGTCTAACTATCATATCTCTGTATTGTATTCCGTCAGGAAGTTCTCTGTCATAAGCAGGTGTTTCATAAATACCAATAACTTTTGCAGCATGTCTTTCAACAATGTCATCTGTTTCAAAAGGAACATCAATCCATGTACCTGTTGCTTGTTCTGCAGCTATTGATTCTGCAAATTTGGCAAGGTCAAGTTCCATAGGATTATTTCCTTTACCTCTCATATAATATGTAGCAACAATATATTTGCTCATATCTAAACTTTCACTACATTGGAACATCAAAGGGTTATATTTTTGTTTCATTATAAAAATCCTCCTTAAACTTTAAGTATTTAACCGTCTACCCTTAAATGTAAAAACAACTTTATAAACATAGTCCTGTCTTTACGCTTTTATATTAACATGGTAATGATGTTTTGTCAATATTATAATTTATATTTTACTTTTATTTCTATTTAAAATAACTTAATGTTATAATATTATTAACAAGTAACAAAATAAAAACAACAAATAAACTATAATGGTTATATACACCATTATAAAAACATATATATTGTTAAAAAGCAAAATACATCTTAAAATTAGAAAATATTTTTTTCTACTTAACATATATTTTAATGTAACAAATAAAAAGAGAGGTAAAAACAATTGTCAAACAAAAATAAACATAATAATGATTTTAAAAAAAAGATTACCAATCTAAATATGTTTATAAAAAAACAAAGGTATTACATTATAATTTTAGTACTTCTTTGTTTTATTGCCATGTTAGTATCTTTTAATATAAATAAATTTTCAGCTTATATAAATACTCAAAACGAAGTGGAAATAAAAGAAGATGTATCAAAGACAGATATTGACTATAAAAATATTAAACCAAATGAAGCCGGTGATATTTTAGTTGTTATGTACCACAGTATAGATGATAAAAAGAATCACTATCCATGGCACAGAAGCAAAAAAGAATTTAAAGAAGATTTGGAATATATGTACCAAAACGGATATGTTTTAATTTCCATGAAAGAGTATTTAAGCAATGATATAGATATACCTGCGGGGAAAACCCCTATTTTGCTAACTTTTGATGATGGATTAAAAAGCTGTTTTTCCCTTGTAAAAAATAAAGAAGGAAAACTTGTAGTAAATGATGATACCCTTATAGGGATTCTTGAAAATTTTAAAGCCGAGCATCCCGATTTTGGAAATGGAGGAGTTTTATATATAACAGACAATCCATTTGAATATGATGCCTACCATAACAGTAAATCAGAAGGCACCTATGAGGATAAATTCAGAGTTTTACAGGAATTAGGATACGAGATAGGAAATCATACTTATAGCCATTATAATATGAATGAGCTAAGTAACAGCGAGATAACAAAAGAAATAGGAAAAGTAAATAATTTAGTTTATAACAACACAAATAAAAACAAGACTGTTTATTTAGCTTATCCATATGGTGATAAACCAAACAAAAATGGATTAAAAGCTGTAAAAAGCGGAACATATAAAGACATTTCATACAATATAGAAAGCGCAGTTCTTGCAGCACCGGAAAAACCTTATTTTACAAATCCAATAAAAAATGACTTTGATCCTTATTATATAAGCAGAGCTATAGCAAATAAAGGACAACACCAAGATATGTACTGGTATTTTGATTATTATAAAAAAAATCCGGATAAAAAATATATTTCAGACGGAGATAAAAGTGTTTTATCTATTCCATCAAATTATAAAGAAAGCATAAACACTGCTAAAATAAAGGGTTTCAACGTTATCTATTATAACGAAAAAACTTTTGAAAAAATAAATTAAAAAAATGTTAATTTATACTTGACATAATCTTTGCATTGTTATATAATAAATCAGCGCTGAAAAAGTGGCAACAAAAAAATGGTCGCATAGCTCAGCTGGGAGAGCACCTGCCTTACAAGCAGGGGGTCATAGGTTCGAGCCCTATTGCGACCACCATTAAAAAATTAATATTAAGAATGCGGCTCGGTAGTTCAGCTGGTTAGAATGCTAGCCTGTCACGCTAGAGGTCGAGGGTTCGAGTCCCTTCCGAGTCGCCATTTTATGCCCAGGTAGCTCAGTCGGTAGAGCAGCGGACTGAAAATCCGCGTGTCGGTGGTTCGATCCCGCCCTTGGGCACCATCTTAAGCGAAAGTGGCTCAGTGGTAGAGCATCGCCTTGCCAAGGCGAGGGTCGCGAGTTCGAATCTCGTCTTTCGCTCCATTTTTTTTAGGCGGCATAGCCAAGTGGTAAGGCAAGGGTCTGCAACACCCGTATCCCCAGTTCGAGTCTGGGTGCCGCCTCCATTTTATCTTAAGCCGAAGTGGCGAAATTGGCAGACGCACAGGACTTAAAATCCTGCGATCCTTACCGATCGTACCGGTTCGACTCCGGTCTTCGGCACCATCCTTTTATGTTAGACCTCAAGGTCTTTTTTTTATGTTTTTTCTCTTCCTTTGTGATATCATTAACTTATAATATAAGTTTCAAGGATGGAATAAATTATGAAACTAAAAAAATTATTAGCATTATTAATTGTTGCTCTTATGGCTGTTTCTTTTGTTGCATGCGGAGGAGAAACAAACAATACAGAAGAAATAAAAACAAGTGAACCTAAAATCACAGTAGAAGAATTCAAAACTGAACTTAAAAACCTTGGCATTGAAGGAACAGAAGAAGAAACAATTTACGAACTTGTAGGAGCAACAGCAGGTTTTCAACTTACAGCCGATGATAAAACTTTAGAATTATATACATTTGATAAAGACTCAGATGCATATAAAAATGCTGAAAAAGATGGTAAATTAACAATGGAATCTCTTGGAAGTGAAATAACAGAAAATGTTACAGTTGCAAACGGATATGCTATTATACTTCCTGCAGATTTCCCACAACATGATGCTGTTCTTGACTTATTTAACAGATTACAATAATAAATGATATATTACAAAAAAGCGGTTTTATAATAAAACCGCTTTTTTTATTTTTTTATATTAAAAACTTTTCTTAAACAACATACATTTAATCATTTTTGAAAAACATTATAAGACTTCATAAAAAGCCATTTAAACAAAATAAATAATACATAGGTTAGAGTTGTTAGTTATATATATCCTCCTTCAAATAAAGCTTACAAAGCCATAAATACAAATTAAAATATATACAATGCTCTTAATCATATTTTATTAAAATATATATCATTTATTACTGTATTCATTATATACTTATATTAATAACATTATTTATTATGTTTTTAATATAATTAAAATAATAAACCCAAATATGAATTAAATTTCATATTTGGGTTTATTTAAATCAAAATATTATATTATTTTATCCAAAAAATCTATCTTGTAATTTTCTAAGTTGTACAATTAATGAATTATCATCTAAATCAACCATATCATATGTGATTGTTTGTCCTTTTTTAACATCTTTAAGAAGTTTTGTATTCTTTGTAATAACGCCCAAAGGAACTCCGTTATCCTTAAGCATGTTTTCGTGTGTATCAACAACACCGTATACAGTGTATCCGCCAATACCGTCAAGCATTTCGCCTGCTTTTAAATCTTTTTTAGCAACTGCTACTGTTTCACAAACTAATCCACCGTCCATAGGAACTAATGTTGAAGTATTGTCAACAACTGCTTTTGCTACTGTTAAAGGTGTTTCTAAAGAACATAAATGATAAGGTCTGTATAATACCCAGTTAGGACCTTCGCCCATGCTTAGGTAATTCATTTCATGTTTAACAAAAGGAAGATCGCTTGAAATGATTACAAATACTCCAGGAGCAATACCGTTTACCCATTCAACTTTTCCATATCCATTTTGAAGAATACCGCCTTCTTCAGTAGGTCTGAATAAGTTAGGTAAATCTTTTATTTCAGCTTCAGATCCATGACCTCCTCTGATATCAGGAATAAAGCCTGTTGCGTTAGCCATAGCAGTAAGTTCAACCATTATTTTTGTTCCATCTGTAAATGCTGTTTGCATCTTAGGACTAACACCTCTCTTAGCTGCATATTCAGCTAATGTTGTAGGATTTGCATCATAGTCGATTTTATTGTTTTTACCTTTACCTATAACTCTTACATCAAATCCGGCAGCTGTTGCAAAGTCATATAATTCTTTAACAGCACCAGGTTCGTCCCCTGCACTACCTGTATAGATAACACCTGCATTATCAGATAATTATTTAAGCATAGGTCCAATAACAACATCTGTTTCAACATTTAACATACAAATATGTTTACCTTCGTTTATTGCATCAATAGCAACTCTTGCACCTACTTCAGGAACACCTGTAGCATCAACTGCAGCTTGAATAAGGTTTGCTTTTGCACCAAGTTCTGAATTTTCTGTTGCAATATACTTACCTTTTTCAAGATATGCATTGGCTTCACTTAATTTATTTGTTATAATATAATCATCTTTGGTTAATCCAGAGTTTTCAAATGCGGCAATGACATTATCAATATTAATGTCAGCAACAATTGCGGGCTTCATACCTTTCATCCTGATCATTTGACTGGTCATGCCCCTGCCCATTTGTCCTGCTCCTATTATACTGGTCATAATAGGAGCATTTTTTTCTTCTAGCTCTGCTAATTTGTAATTCATTCTTAACATTATTCGTTTCCTCCTAAAAATTGTATTTTAATGTAATCTCCCACCTTTAAATCTGGAAGTTTTTCACCTTTTAATTGGATTTGTCCAGGAATTTCTACGCTGTCTTTACCTCCAAATACCAAACAACAATGTCCCAACATTTTTAATGTTTCTTTCGCTTCTGAGCCTACGGCAGTAACAAGATAATCATCTTCACCAAGAGAAATAATGTCACCCACACAAACATCTCTTGTTAATTCTTGCTTTTCATGTAAAATAGATAATTCCGCAAGTTCAACTGGAGCATCATCATTAAACAGTATAAGCATATTTTCTTGTAAAAAATCTAAAGTCATGTCGCCAAATCCGGTTATTTTTGATATATAATTCATATTATGTACTTTCCTTACGTTTAAAATTTTTTATGTCTATTAATATAATCCAAATGAACAGAAGTATGCGATTATAACCGCAATAGGTCCTGTAATAAGTCTAGAGAATAACATTGCAGGAACCCCGATTTCAACTGTAGAAGGTTCAGCTTTCCCTAAAGATAATCCAACAGGAACGAAGTCAGCACCAACTTGAGCATCTATAGCAAATAATGATGGTAATGCATATGTTGGATGAATAGTTCCTTTTGCAATTTCAGCACCAACTAATACACCTACTACTTGAGCAATAACTGCCCCTGGTCCAAGAACAGGTGATAAGAATGGAATTGCACAGATTATTGATAAAACAATCATTCCTGGAAGAGAACCAGCAAGAGGACTTATAGCTTTTGCTATTACATCACCAATACCTGATGCAGAAATTATACCAAGAAGCATACTAACGAATGCCATAAATGGTAAAATATTTCTTATTGTAGTATCAATAGCATCTCTACCTGCTGCGAAGAATTTATTTACAACTCCACCAACGGCTTTACCTATTTTTGCAATAACTCCAACTAAACCTTTTTGTTCTGGTCCGTTATTTTGACTAGATGATGGTTTAACTTCTTCTATAACAGCTGAAGCTTCTTCATCACTAACTTCACCTTCATATAATGTTACGTTATTTTCTTTAACGTCTGATACATATATTTCTTCTTTAATATATTGTGCAAGTGGTCCAACAGCTCCTACAGCGTTAAGGTTAATTGTATAAACTCCTTTTTTAGGATAAACACCACATCTTGCAGTACCGCCACAATCAACGATAACTACAGCCATTTCTTCGTCAGGTACACCTGTAGAGAAAGCATCGATAGATTCTGCACCTGTTAAGTCAGCAATGTATTGTGCAAGGGGATGAATTCCACCACCTGTAACACTGGCAATTTTATTTTTCTTTTCAGTTGATTTTATAATTAACGGTCCACCCCAACCTTGAGAACCTTTTTCGATCTTAACTGCTTTATAATTACTCATATCTTTTCCCCTTTCTACGCATCTGCACTTTTCTTATTACTCATAATTGCATATAATCTTTCAGTAACAACACCTCTGATTAAGATTACAACAACACCAACCAAGAAATATCTTAAAGCAAGTGGTGTAGTACTTAAGCCTAATGCTGTAATACCATTTGCAATACCTAAGTAAACAAATAATTCACCAGCATTTGCATGAGGGAATAAACATGTTATTGGATGACAGAATGAAACCGTAGAATCGTAAAATGCAACTTTATGTTCTTCTTTTAAGAAACGACCAAATGAATACGCCATTGGATTACATAAGAAAAACATAGCTAAAACAGGCATTAAAGTATATCTTGTTATAAAACTTTTAGATAATACTTTCATAGCTTTATCTACTCTTTCTTCACCGATAATTTTAATAAAGCATTAATAGCTGTAATTAAAACGATAAGAGTAGGTATTATACCTGTAACCCATCCAACAAAAGTTTCACCTCCTGCGTTAAATAGTCCGATAAAACCTTCTGCAAGTTTTGTCAAGAATTCCATAAAAAATTCTCCTTTCTATATTTTTTATTTATGAAAGACAACTTCTGCCTTAACATACAATTTATTCAAGTACTTCTTTTAATTCATCTCCTTCATCCTCAACCTGTTGAGAATTATTTTTTTCTATTATCCCAATCAAACCGTTTACAACTTGAAGTAAAGAACTGCCTTTTTTCTTTCTTCTCTTACTTCTGATTTTTTTCATTTTCTCTTCTTCTTCTTTTAAGTCATAAATGGACTGTCCATTTAATACATCGAAATCTTTAAATCTGGCAAAAACACTAAACCCTTCCATGATTTTACCTTTTGTAATATAACCGTTGTTGTCGCAAGCCAAAATCAGAATAACTCCATATATAAAATATTGCTTATCTTTGCCTACACTTACATTTCCATATTTTCGAATCTCATTAAATGATGTAGTAAAATCTTTAGCTTGTTTATAAGTTAAAATTGAATTAAAAACCATAAGAACAAAAGCTACAGCAAAAATCTTCCACATAATATTCCTCCGATTTAATCTTCAAGCAATAATTTTGCAGTGCTTGAATTTGTTACAAGAACATTTACAATCTTTCCGTTTAAAGCTCCTTTTATTGCCTTAACTTTCTCTTCCCCTGCGCTTATCCCAACAACTCGTCTTACTTTCTTTAAAGACTCTAAATTTATTCCAAATATATCATTATTATATGAATAGTCTGTATTACCTTCTATATCATACATTTGAAGACATATATCTCCTACAATTCCGCTATTTTTCATTTCAACAATATCTTCTTTTTTATAATATCCAGTTTCCATCATTGTTGAACCTGGAACAGCTGTACCTATACCAACAACTGCAGTCGTAATTCTATCCAATAAATCAAAAACTTGTTTTATGTGAATATCATTTTTTAGGCTAAGCATTAAATTTGGATCTGCTATCATTGCCGGTGCATGAAGAAGATGATATTCTCCTCCAAAAGCTCTAAAGAAATCAATTACTATTTGATTACAATGAAGTTCAATACCAACTTGCCCCATTCCTCCAAGTAGAGGCACAAAAGAAATATCTCTTGGCTTATCTTGATGAACATATTGCGCTATTGTTTTTATTGTTTTTCCCATTGATAACCCAACAATTTCCCCATCTTTCAAAACTCTTTGCAAAAATTCTGCACAAGTTTTACCAAGAGCGTCTCTTTCATAAGAAGCATCCGTAACATCTTCAGCAATAATAACTTCTTTTAAGTGAAATTTTTCTTCTAATTGTTTTTCTAGCTTATAATAATCATTTTTCAAAGGATTTATAACTTCTATTTTAACAATCCCTTCACTTTTTGCATTTTTTAAAATTCTGGATATTGTCGCTCTGGATATTGAAAGTTTGGAAGCAATTTCTTCTTGTTTCATATCATTGTTATAGTATAAGTCACATACTTTTACCATTAATTTAGTATCATCAGAAACTTTTTTCAAAATTCTTCTCATCCCTTTCCGTTGAAAAATATTTCTATTTAATTTATTTTTACATTTGTTCAATATTTGAAAAAATGTTCTTTTTATGCTCTTATAATAAATCAAAACCAATCAAAAGCCAACCTTTATTTGCAAAATTTATAATAAAAAAACACGCCTAATAGACGTGTTTTTAATTATTAACTCTATGGTGAGGTGCGAAAGAGTTATCATCTATAGCCTTAAATTTATAACCTCTGTCTTTGTAATATTTAATTATTTTAGGAAGGGCTTCAACAGTAGTATCTTTCGCATCTGTATCATGAAAAAGTATATTAATATTATTTTCACTACAATTAGTTGCATTTTTAACAAGCTTACTTACAGCTACATTATTTCCGGAAGCATCCGTAGAATCACAGTTCCAATCATAATATTGATATCCTCGATTTTGAACCTCTTTTGTAAGATATGTCATAATGCCTTTTTTATATGCACTGCTTATTGTGTTAGATGCCCCCCCTGGAAATCTTATATATTTAGGAGAATAACCAAGAATTCCTTTTAACATATTCTCAAGTTTGTTTAAATCATCAAAATACGAATATTTAGATTTATATACTCTTGCATAATCATGTGTATATGTATGAAGCCCAATTGTATGTCCTTTATCATGAGCTGTCTTTATTAAATAATTATATTGCTTATTGTTTCCGGTTACAAAAAATGTTGCTTTCGCATCATATTTGTCAAGTATATCAAGTATCTTCTTTGTATTAGAAGAAGGTCCGTCATCAAAAGTCAAATATACTATTTTTTCTTCGCTTTCATCTGTTGTGCCTATCGCCTTTACAACATTAACCTCTCTTTTTACAATACTAACATTCCCTGCTCTATCAATAGCTTTATATGTAACAAAATATTTACCTTCTTTATTAGGATTAAAATCTCCCTTTTCCAAAATAAGTTTAGGATTTGGGTCATGATCATCTTTTACAATAACATCTTTTTCCCAACCATTATCTCCACCTACAACAACATCAATTGCAGATATATTTTTTATCTCAGGACCTTTATTATCTTTAATTACATGAACAGTAGTATTTTTACTTGTACTGTTATCATAAATATCGCTGACAACAACCTCTACTTCATAATCGCCTATTTCATCAAAATTATAATCTTCTTTAAAAGATACTGTTGTTTTACTTGCATCCTTTACATTTTTTACCAATTCTTTTGGATCTAATTTAACTCTGTTTTCTATTGTAATTTCTTTTACATTAAAAACAGGAGGTGTTGTATCAACAACATTTACACTAACAGGATATTCTTTATTTTTATATTTATAAGTAATAGAATATTCTCCTACTTTATTTGTATCTAAATCCTTCTTATCTATTACAACATCTTTTTTATCCCCAAACACAACATACTTTATGTTACTTTCAGGATTAAACTCATGCTTAACTTCTACCTCAATATTTTTATCTTTTAAAGATAATGGACTAACAAACATTTTAAACACAGCAAACAAACAAATAAGTATTAATATAGCAAATAAGATGTATTTTTTATTTATATTTATGCTCATAATAAAGTGCCTCTTTCTCATTCAGTGGAGTGATTATATCAAATTTCGACATAACATGCAATAAACAAATAATTAAGTAAATATTAAATTTTTATTAACTAAAAAAAGCATACTTAAAAGTATGCTTTATTTTTTAGGAATTGTTATAACAACTTCAATTCTATCGTCATAATCTTTCTCTTTATAATCACAATCAAGCCCTGTATTAAAAATACTTTTATAAGCTTGTTTTATGGTGTTTGTGTATATTTTATAATTGAAAATATTTTTTACGTTTGTTTTTGAAGAATTAACAATAACTTCTTGTTTTAATCTTTCAACCAAAAGCTCTGAATTTTTAACATTCAAATCTTTTTTAGCCATTTCCTTTGCAGCCTTTACTCTCATTTTTCTGTCAGGAAGAGATAAAAGACATCTTGCATGACGCTGAGTAAGATTATTTTTTATTATTATTTCCAAAACTTCTTCATCAAGATTTAAAAGTCTTACCAAATTTGAAATTGTAGACTGTTTTTTCCCTATCTTTTTTGATAATGCTTCTTGACTAATACCATATTCACTCATTATCTTTTTATAACTTAAAGCTTCTTCATAAAAGTTCAAATCTTCTCTTTGAATGTTTTCAATTAAAGCTATTAAATCATTTTCTTCATTGTTTATATTAGCAATAATACAAGGAATATTCTCTAACCCTGCAATTTTAGCTGCTCTTAATCTTCTTTCACCACTTACAACCTCATATAAACCATCTTCAATTTCTCTTACGGTAATGGGTTGAATTATACCTAAACTTTTTATTGATTCGGCAAGTTCGTTTATACTTTCTTCATCAAAAAATTTTCTTGGTTGTTCTTTATTTGCTTTGATTAATTCTATGTTAATTTCATTTATATTTTTATCTGACACTTTATTCTCCCCTTTTAGTATTTTTTGCAAGCTCGATTAAAAGCACATTTATATCTGCAGGAGAAACTCCTGATATTCTTGAAGCCTGTCCTAAATTCTTCGGTCTTATATCTTCAAGCTTTTGTCTTGCTTCCAATCTTAAATTCTTTATTTCGCTATAATCTATATCATCAGGCAATAATTTCTTTTCCATTGACTTGAATTTTTCAATACTTGCCTGTTGTTTTAAAATATAGTCTTCATACTTTATTTGAATTTCTACCTGCTCACAAGCTCTCTTAGAAAGAGACGGTCTGTTTTCATCAAAAATAATTGTATCTTTATATGAAAGATCAGGTCTTTTAATCAAATCATATAAAGTAACGGCATTTCTTAATGGAGTTGTTCCAATTTCAACAAGTTTTTGATTATTTTCTTTATTAGGAGTTATTTTAATTCCTTTTAATCTTTCTTTTTCACCTTCAACGGCATTTTTATATTTTATTAAATTATTATATCGTTCTTCACTTATAAGACCTTGTTCATAACCATAAGGAGTAAGTCTTAAATCTGCATTATCTTGTCTTAATAATAATCTATATTCAACCCTTGAAGTAAACATTCTGTAAGGTTCTTTTGTTCCCTTTGTTGTAATATCATCAATCAATACACCTATATAACTGCTTGCTCTGTCAAGCACTAAAGGTTCTTTCCCTTGAACATAATTAGAAGCATTTATTCCTGCTATTATACCTTGTGCTGCAGCTTCTTCGTATCCACTTGTACCGTTTATTTGTCCGGCTGTAAAAAAGCCTTTAAGTACCTTACTTTCAAGAGAAAGGCTTATTTGCGTAGGTTCTATTGCATCATATTCAATTGCATAAGCAACCCTCATTATCTCAACATTTTCAAGTCCTTTAATTGTTCTTAAAAAAGCAACTTGAACATCTTCCGGCAAAGAAGAGCTCATGCCTTGAAGATACATTTCATTTGTATTTAAGCCTTCAGGCTCTACAAAAAGCTGATGTTTTTCTTTATCTGCAAATCTAACTATTTTATCTTCAATACTTGGGCAGTATCTAGGACCAACACCTTTTATATTACCGCTGAATAATGGTGAACGATGAAGATTTGCTTTTATTACATCATGTGTATTTTTGTTTGTATAAGCAAGGTAACAAGGTTGTTCATCAAATTCAATATCTTTACCTTCATTCTCAAAAGAGAAAGGAGTTATTTCCTTATCTCCATATTGAATTTCCATTTTCGAAAAATCAATACTTCTTTTATTTACTCTAGCAGGAGTTCCTGTTTTTAATCTTAATAATTTAAAACCTAAATTTTTCAAGCTGTCACTTAACTTATTTGCAGCAAATATACCATTAGGGCCTCCAGAATAACTTACATCACCTATAATTATTCTTCCTTTTAAGTATGTTCCTGAACAAAGAACAATTGCTTTTGTATAATATATTGCACCTGTATTTGTAACAATACCTTTTACTTTTCCGTCTTCTGTTAAAATTTCAACAGCTTCTTGTTGTTTTAAATCAAGGTTATCAGTATTCTCTATTACAAGCTTCATTTCTTCTTGATATCTTTTTTTATCAGCTTGTGCCCTCAAAGATTGTACGGCTACACCTTTTGCGGTATTTAAAGTTTTGATTTGGATAAAAGTTTTATCTATATTTTTACCCATTTCACCGCCTAATGCATCTATTTCTCTTACCAAATGACCTTTACCAGTACCGCCTATTGAAGGGTTACAAGGCATCATTGCAAGAGCTTCCAAATTCAATGTTAAAAGAAGAGTCTTACTTCCTTTTCTTGCACTTGCAAGAGCAGCTTCACAGCCTGCATGACCGGCACCGATAACTATTACTTCATATTCTCCAGCTAAAAAACTCATATTTACCTCTACTTTCCTAAACAGAAATTCTTAAATATTTCATCTATAATATCTTCACTTGTGGTTTCTCCAGTAATTTCTCCCAGTTTTGAAAGAGCTGAATTTATGTCTATTTCAACCAAATCAACTTCTAATCCGGAGTGCACCATCTCTACTGCATGATCAAAATCTTCTTTTGCTCCAAGCAAAAGATTTTTATGTCTTACGTTACTTACAAGTATTTCTCCAACTTCATCATTATCATTTACTTTGGCTATATCATAAATTGCATTTTCGATTTTTTCTATTCCCTCTTGTTTTAGCGCAGATATTTCTATTGTTTTATAATTTTCAAAAGCATTTATTGTTTCTTCATTTACATCTAAATCCATTTTGTTTAAAACAACGATTATATCTTTATTTTCAGGAAGCATTTTTATTATTTCAATATCTTCACTATCTAAAGCACGAGAAGAATCTATGCAAAATAAAATTATATTACTATCTTCAAGCATTGATATAGACTTATCTATTCCTATTTGCTCAACTTTATTATCGGCATTTCTTATTCCAGCGGTATCAATGAATTTAACAGGAACACCTTTTATATTTACAACTTCATCAACGATATCCCTTGTTGTTCCTGCCTCGTCTGTTACAATTGCTTTATTTTCGTTTATAAGTGCATTTAAAAGCTGAGATTTCCCTACATTGGGTTTACCTATTATGGCAACTTTTATCCCCTCTTTAAGAATTTCACCCTTTTCAAAAGTTGATATAATTTTCTTTAACTTAAAAGACATTTTTTCTATTAAATCAACAATTTCATTATCCGTTAAATCTTCTTCATCATATTCAGGATATTGAATTGTTACTTCAAGTCTCGCAAGCATATTTGTAATATCCGCTTTTATTTCATCTATTTTTCCTGATAAATCACCTTTTAAAGAGTTCATGGCACTTTTTGCAAAACTATTTGTTTTAGCCATAATCAAATCGCTTATTGCCTCAGCTTGAACCAAATCTATTCTGCCATTCAAGAAAGCTCTCTTTGTAAATTCTCCTGCTTCGGCAAGTCTTGCTCCGCTTTCCAAAACCAATGCTAAAACCCTTGAAGTTACACTCATTCCCCCATGACAGTTTATTTCAGTTATATCTTCTGCCGTAAAAGAATGTGGTGCACACATCTTTGATACCAAAACTTCGTCAACAACTTCGTTTGTTTTTGGATCTATTATATGTCCATAATTTATGGTGTTTTTACTAACATCATGTATGGTTTTATTTTTCATTTTAAAAATTTTATCTGTAACATCAAAAGCATCACTACCGCTTATTCTTATTATAGAAACGCCCCCATAACCTGAAGGAGTTGCAATAGCAGCAATTGTATCTTCTTTAAACATAATTTACCTCTTTAAAATATTTCCTAAAAATTTATAAATATTTCCCGTATAACTTTTAAATTATATCATACAGATTTTTAAAAAGCTATATTCTTTTAAATTAAAGAATATATTTTGTAAAATAAATTAAAACCATGTCTATTAGACATGGTTTTATAATGTCATTTTCTTCTTTTCCCTCTTTTTTTCTTATTAGGTCTTACTCCATAATAATTTGCAGGTTTACCTTTTACTCCAACATTAACCCTTAGAATTTTATCAACATCGTCTTTATCTTCATAATCTAAAAACATAATTTGAGTTGCATTTAACATTCCTGATTTAGGTTTTACCTTTAATGATAGACCTTTATGTTGTTTTCTTTGTAAAATTTCGTATGAATCTATTTTTTCATATACCAATGCACCAGTCATTGATCTTACACCATATTGATAAAGACCTCTTCCTCCAAGTATACACATAAAAATAGAATAAGTTGCAAATCCAAAATAAACACCAATTAATCCCATACAATAAAAGAATATTGTTGCATTTAAGAAACCAAGAATATCAATAATCAATATAGCAGCAATTACCAAAACAAAATATAAAACCTGCCATTTAAAATCAGTATTCCCAAGTCCTTTCGGTGCAGCGTAAACCATTTTACCTAATTTTTTATTGTTTTTTGAAAATCCTATAATTTTTATTGCAAGCATACCAAAGTAGCCTATACAAAAAATAACTAATGAAGCTGCAAGTTGTACACTCATGTTATTCCTCCTCCATACCTTCTATATTATAATGATATATATTTCTATTATCAAGCATTCTTACCCTGCTTGAAAATTCATTTTCTTTTGTAGCATTAAAAGCAGTTTGCATTTGATTCATTCTTGAATCCAAAATATCAAGATAATGAAGCATTTCTGCTTCCGGTATCATAGGATACTTTGGAGATCCAAACTCAGGATGATAATGATGAGAAAGAACCATATGTTTAAGCAAAAGCGGAACTTCACTTTCAATATTTAATGTCCTGCTTACATTATCTATTTCACAAATACACTGAATTATATGACCAAGAAGTTGTCCATCTTTTGTATAGTTTTCAACAACTCCCAAATCGTTACATTCCATCTCTTCTGTTTTACATATATCATGAAGTATAACGCCTGCAAAAAGCAAATCTGTATTTAAAAATGTATATGTAGCACTAAGTTTTTTTGCATTTGTAAGCATTGTGAAAGTATGAAATAATAGTCCACTTTTCATAGCATGATGAAAAGATTTTGCCGCAGGATATGTTTTAAATTTGTATTCATACTTATCAATTAAAGTCTTTGTGATAAGTTTAACATCTTCATTTTTGAAATTATTTATAGTTAAAATAATTTCTTCAAACATCTTATCAGCATTCAAAGGAGCGGCTTCAACAAGCTTATTCATTTCTTCATCGTTCAATTTAACTTTTTCAATATGTTCAATCTTAACTTGAGGATTTGAACCAAAGCTGTCTACTTCTCCACTTACTTTTACAACATCACCGGATTTAAAACTATCCTTTTGTTCTTCTTCCACATTCCATAATTTTGCGGCAATTTCACCGCTTTTATCTTTAAGGATTATATCAAGATAATCCTTACCTGTTCTTGTCTTTCTAAGCATAACGCTCTTTAAAATAAAATTATCGAATACCTTATCGCTAACTTTTAAATTACTAATCATTTACTACCTCGTAAAATTAAAATACATATTATATTCTACACTAAAGTTACAAAATATGCTATAATTGTTTTACTTTATTTTGGAGAAATTTTAAATGAATAGATTTGAATTTATAAACAACAACGATGATATAGGTGTAACAATAGTAGAAAACATTTTTATAAACCACTTTATGCCAATGGCAAGAGGAGATTATGTCAAAGTATATTTATATGGACTAAAATGTACACAAAATCCAATCTCTGAAATGCCTTCAAATAAAAAAATCGCAAACACTCTTGGAATGAGTGAAGGTGATGTAGTAAAGGCATTTAAATATTGGCATGACAAACAGGTATTAACTTTTATTCATACAGATAAAAGAAACTATGTAATTCAATATAAAAATATATCTACTATGATATTTACTCCAGAAAAATTCAAGAAAAACGGTTCTTACAGCGAAACAATAGAATATAACACAAAAAAACAAAGTTTATTTGACGAACTTAGTAAAGAATTTGAAGCATCAATTGAAGAAGGTGGACTTGGAAGACCAATATCACATCAAGAAATGGAAATGTTCTCTGACTGGATGGAAGATTATTCTTTTAGTACAGAAACCGTTAAGTTAATAGTAAATACATGTCTTGTTAAAAGAAAAATAAAACAAAGAAAATATTGGAATGCAGTGGCAATGGACTTTCACTCAAAAGGAATAAAAACCTTTGACGAAGCCGCAATGGAATTTAACAAAAGCGATAAGAGATATCAAGAATATCAAAAAATATTCAAATATCTTGGACTTAATACAAGAGGTACATTTATTACAAAACCTGAAGAAAACCTTGTGGATAAATGGCTTGATGAATATAAATTAAGTATGGAACAAATTTTAAAAGCCTGCGATGAAACCATTGCAACAAACAAACCAAGCTTTAAATATGTTGATAGTGTAATTTATAGTATGTATATAAACAAAGATAAAAACACAAAACCTCAAAATAAAATATCAAAACCTCAAAAGGAAACAATACAATCTGATATTGATTATGAATTTTATAACGAAGAAGATATAGAAAGAATTATGAGTGAGGATTAATCATGGATATTAACGAAAAAAAAATGATTGATTTTAACAAAAAAAGAAAATTAAAAGAAAAAGAATTAGAAAGAAAAATAGATTATATCAAACAAAATTATCCTAAGATAAAAGAAATCCTTAACGAAATTAATGAGCTTGGAATAAGCGCTTGTCTTGGTAATCTTAGTAGTAAAGAATACAAAGAAAAAGAAATAAAACTAAATAATCAATTAAGAGAAGAATTAATAAAAAAAGGTTTTGATGAAAATTTCTTGGAAGTAAAATACGACTGTAATAAATGCAAAGATACAGGATATATAAACGGACATATGTGCGATTGCTTAAAAGAATTTTTACATTTTAATGTAAAACCTCACCCCTTACTTTTTAGAAAAGGAAGTTTTGATGAATTTGATGAAAATCTGTTTATTAATGAAGCAAAAAAAGGAGAAATATCACCAAGAGAAAATATTTTAAAAAACAAACAACAAGCTTTAAGGTTTATAAATGAATTTAATGACAATAATGATACTATTGGATTACTTATGTCAGGCTCGGTAGGAAGCGGAAAAACTTTCCTTGCAGCCGCTATAGGAAAAAATCTATTAAAAAAAGGATATAGTGTTGTTTGTTTAACTGCAAGAGAATTTGAAGATGCTATAAAAAATTTCTCTAATCCATCTTTAGAAGATGATAAACAAAATATATTAAATGCAGATTTATTAATTCTTGATGACCTTGGAATAGAAACTCAAAGTGAATATGTTAACAATGAAATTTTAAAATTAATAGAATATAAAATTACTTATAATAAAAAAATGATAATAACAACAAATCTTAATCTAAATGAAATAAGAGAAAAATACAAATCAAGAATATATTCAAGAATAATAGGCAGCTTTAAATATTTAAAATTTTTTGGTCCTGATATAAGAATAATAAAAAAATTAAAAAATAAGTAATTTTTTACTGATTTAAAACTTTAAGCTATTGACCCTTAATAGTTATTAATGATAAAATATATATAATTCAAATAAACGAGAGGATGCTAATATGGATTATAAAAAAGAATATGAACAAAAATTAGTAAGTGCTGAACAAGCAGCAAAAACAGTAAAATCAGGCGATTGGATTGATTACGGTTGGACAGCAACAACTCCTGTTGCATTCGACAAAGAACTAGCAAAAATTATGCCTAACTTAAAAGACGTAAACGTAAGAGGCGGTATCTTAATGTGGGAACCTGAAATCTTCAAACTTGAAGATGCAAAGGATCATTTCACATGGAACTCATGGCATATGGGAGGAATTGAAAGAAAAGCTGTAGCAAAAGGATTTTCATTCTATTCTCCAATTCGTTATTCAGAACTTCCAAGATACTATAGAGATGGAAATACTCCAGGAGCAGATGTTGCTATTATGCAAGTTTCTCCAATGGATAACCATGGATACTTTAGTTTTGGACCAAGTGCTTCACACTTAATGGCTGTATGCGAAACAGCAAAAAAAGTTATTGTTGAAGTAAACGAAAATGTACCAAGATGTTTAGGCGGATTTGAATCTGCAGTTCACATCTCAAATGTAGATATGATTATCGAAGGAGACAACCCTCCAATGGCTGAAATGGGTGGCGGTGGAGCTGCAACAGACGTTGATAAAACAGTTGCAAAACTAATCGTTGAAGAAATCCCTAATGGAGCTTGTTTACAACTTGGTATCGGTGGAATGCCAAACGCAGTTGGTTCTTTAATCGCAGAATCAGACTTAAAAGACCTTGGTGTTCATACAGAAATGTTTGTAGACGGTTTTGTTGATATTGCAAACGCAGGCAAAATCAATGGTTCTAAAAAGAACTTAAACAGATTCCGTCAAACATATGCATTCGCAGCAGGTACAAAAAAATTATATGATTACTTAAATGACAACCCAGAATGTATGTCAGCTCCTGTTGATTATACAAACGACGCAAGAGTTATCTCTGAACATGATAACTTCATCTCAATCAACAATGCTGTTGATATTGACTTATTCGGACAAGTAAGCTCTGAATCTTCAGGAACAAAACAAATTTCTGGAGCAGGCGGACAACTTGACTTTGTTCTTGGTGCTTACTTATCAAAAGGCGGTAAAAGCTTTATCTGCCTATCTTCTACATTCAAAAACAAACAAGGTGAATTAAAATCTCGTATCTTACCAACACTTCACCCTGGTTCAGTAGTTACAGATACAAGAGCAAATACTCACTATGTTGTAACAGAATATGGTAAAGTAAACTTAAAAGGACTTTCTACATGGCAAAAAGCTGAAGCTTTAATCAGTGTTGCTCATCCTGACTTCAGAGAAGAACTTATTAAAGAAGCAGAAAAAATGAACATCTGGAGAAGAAGCAATAAATAACAATGAAAAAAAGATTCATAAAAGTTCATAGTGAAGGAACAATAAAAGGTAATGAAATTTGGGTTGACAGAGAAACAGGAGTAAATTATTTATTCCATTTCGACGGAACAGCAAGTGGACTTACCCCTTTACTAAACAAAGACGGAAAACCTTTAGTTACTCCAATATATGACGAATAAAAAAGGACTGTTAAACAGTCCTTTTCTTTTTTTCAATATTTAAAAATGCTTTATAAAATACATCTTTTAAAACAAGCACATCATCTTCAAGAGAATAATCATATTTTTTCATTGCTTCTTTTATCATATTCTCAAAATGAGCCAAATAGTAATCCATATCTATTTCATCTTGATATTTAGTTAAAATAGGATAAATTTTAGTCCAGTCTATTTCAAGCCCTTTCTCTCCGTTTTTTACTTCAAGCTTATTATTTTTTTCTTCACCTGTTAATAAATAATCTATACTTACCTCAAGTATATCACAAAGTTCTATAAGCTTATTTGTACCAACTAAAATAATATCCTGATCCCATTTTGAAACTGTTTGTCTTGATACTCCAAGTTTTTCTGAAAGCTGTTCTTGTGTTAAATTAAGATTTCTTCTTTCACATGCTATTCTTTGTCCTATACTCATAACATTTCTCCAAACTATATTAAAATAATTATAACACTAAACACTAAATTATAAATATATTACAAAGTTCAAAAAGCACTCCTTAATAATAAAAAAGAAGAAGTAAAATACTTCTTCCTTAAATATTATTTTTAACTCTTTCAAATCCTTTTTTTACAGCTGGTATTGAAATTACAATGATTGTAAGAATTGCTTCAGCTCCTATATATATTCCGTTATATACCAAAGAATAAGCAAGTGGCGACCAGCCTGCCCAAGCATATTCAGCAAAAAATATAAACCCTGAAAGGACTGCAAAAATATATCTTCCGATAACACCAACTATATATCCCTTTAACAAACCGTTTTTTGATTTATAAAATATTCCGGATAAACCAAGAGCACCAAAAGCAAGTAAATAATCAACTATTACTTGCAAAGGAAAAACTATGTAAGGCTCAATAATCAGTTGCAAAATACCATATGAAGCACCTGTAAAAATACCTGTTGCAGGACCAAAAAAATAACCCGCCAAGCATACAAATAACATACTACATAAAGTTACGGAACCTCCAAATGGAAACTCATATACTTTAAGCATTGATGCTACTGTTCCAAGAGCAATAATCATTGCACAAAAAACCATTTTTTTTGTACTGATACTTTTTTGTTTTTCTTTCTTATTTGATTTTGATAAATATACACCTATAACCAATGCCGCAATAAGTAAAACTGCTAATGCTATATATCCTATTGTTGTTGGCATATAACCGTCAGGTGTAGATGATACAAAAATTGACATAAAAATACCTCCTTTTATAAACATAGGAGGGGTTAAGAAAATATTTAGCTTCCTTACGCCGGCATAACCCGGATCAAGTAGTAAGGGTAAACACGAATAGTTCTCTCAGCCCATAGGCTCCCCTAGCTTATTTGTATTATTTTAATTTCACAATATTTTACCACTGACAACATAATATGTCAAATACTAGTATTATTTATCTTTAAAATCCCAACCACTTTTTATTCTCTCTATCTTCTCCTTCGTTCGCATAATAAACAGCACATCTATATACATAAAGCTGACACCTGTCAACTTTACAGCCTTTTTGTTCACATTCCTTTAAATATATTTTTTCAGGATCTTCTCCTTTTAAGGACTCAATATTTTTATATCCTAACATTATTAAATCTTTTTCTGTTTTCTTCCCTACACCTGGTATTTTTCTAAGTTCACCCATAATCAATTCCCTTGTAATTTATTTAATAAAACAGATTTTATTTTATAAAAATCTTCTTTATCCTTTAAAATATATTTATTTTCAATTTTTATTTTATCCATACAAACGCAAGCATTATTACATCCGCATACAATAAGCGCAATATCACAAATGTGATTATCATCATAATAAAAACAAACATTAGGGAATTCCTTTTTTAATTTTTCAACTTCACTAACCCTGTTATATGTTTCATTGCAGCCGCCACAGTATTTTAAATACACATTCATTTTATTTCCCTTTTAGAAAATTTTTTGCAAAATCTAGAAGTTCATCATTTACTCCCTCAACAAGAATTACATCTTTTATGCTTGGTATTTCTTTTAATACGTTATATTTTATAAGTTCTTCATTTGTTGTCTTTGCACTTACACAGTTTGCACATTGACCTATTAATTTTACTTTAAGTATTCCTTCTTTATATTCCTTTATAACAACATTACCACCATGATTTTTTAAATAAGGACGAACTTTATCATTTAAAACTTTTTCTATTTCTATTATTTTATCATCTTTTAACATAACTCTACCTCTACCCAATTATATAAAACAATTATATTTTTTTCAAATATATTTATTGCTTATATTACTAAAAATAGATTGTTGCATTTTTGCAACATGCATAGTAAAATAAATTTATATATGAGGTGTAAAATGGAAAATAATATCTTTAATAATCTTCAAGAAGCAAATGAAAGACTTGATGCAATAATAGAAAACTCATTTGACGGTATTTATATAACAGATAATAAGGCAAATACAATAAAAGTAAATAAATCTTATGAGGTAATTACCGGATTAAAAAAAGAAGAAGTTCTAGGAAAGAACATGATTGATCTTATAAAAAATAATGTAATATCTATATCAGGTTCGGTCTTGGCTCTTCAAAAAAAAGAACCAATAACCCTTCAACAAGAATTTAAAACAGGAAAAAAAGCATTAATAACAAGCTCTCCTGTTTTTGACAAAAAGAGTAATATAATAATGGTTGTAACAAATGTAAGAGATTTAACGGAAATTTATAAATTAAAAAAAGAAGCAGAAAAAAACAGCTTACTGACAAAAAAAAATATAAATATAGAATCAACAAGTATTAAAGAAAATGAAAAAATTATTTGCGTTGATGAGAATTCAAAACAAGTATTAAATATAGCAAAAAAAGTTGCAGGTCTTGATACAACTGTAATGCTTATTGGACAAACCGGAGTAGGTAAAGAACTTTTTGCAAATTATATTTTAAATAATAGTAACAGAAAAAATGAACCTTTTATAAAAGTCAACTGTGGTGCTATATCTCCATCTCTTGCGGAAAGTGAACTTTTTGGATATGAAAAAGGGTCTTTTACAGGAGCCGACAAAAAAGGAAAAGCAGGTATATTCGAGGCGGCAAATAACGGAACCGTATTTTTAGATGAAGTTGGAGAACTTCCTCTTTCATTGCAGGTAAAACTTTTAAGAGTCATTCAAGAAAGAGAAATAGAAAGAGTCGGTGGAACAAAATCGATAAAAGTTAATGTTAGAATAATAGCCGCAACTAATGCAGACCTTGAACAACTTGTGGAAAATAATTTATTCAGAAAAGATTTATATTATAGACTAATGGTTTTCCCTATATATATTCCGCCTTTAAAAGAAAGAAAAGAAGATATTATCCCTCTTATAAATTTATTTAAAGATACATTTAATAATAAATACGGCTTTAACAAATCATTTTCAAATGAGGCACTTGAGTTTTTAAGAGAACAAGATTGGCCAGGAAATATTAGAGAATTGAGAAATGTAGTAGAAAGAGGATTAATACTTTCTGATAATGTAGTAACAACAAAAGATTTAAACTTCCCTAAATATAATAAAGACATTATAAAAGATTTTAAACTTCCTAAAACAGACAATTTAAAAGAACTTATAGAACAAATTGAACTTGCATATATAAATAAGGCTTATGAAAAATATAAAAATGTAAGACAGGCAGCGGCAAGTTTAAATATGGATCCGTCTACATTTGTAAGAAAAAGAAAAAAATATTCAAAATAAAAAAACGGATAGATTATCCGTTTTTTTGTTTACATGCTTTTAAAACATTTTTAACAAGACAAGCCGTTGTTACACTGCCTACTCCTCCTGGAACAGGAGTAATCATACCTGCAACTTCACTTGCACTTTCATAATCAACATCACCTGTCAATTTACCATCATAAAAATTAATTCCTACATCTATGACAACAGCATCTTTTTTAATATATTCTTTATCTACCATATTTGCTCTTCCAACAGCAACAATTAAAATATCTGCTTTTTTGCAAACTTCTTTTAAATTTTTTGTTCTTGAATGACAAATCGTAAGAGTAGCATGTCTGTCTAAAAGCATCATACTTAAAGGCTTGCCTACAACAAGACTTCTACCTACGATTACAACTTCTTTCCCTTCTGGATTTATTCTGTAATAATCTAGCATTTCCATAACTCCAAGAGGCGTACAAGGATAAAAACCACTTGTATCTGAAATAAAAAGTTTTGCCATATTTACAGGAGAAAAACAGTCAATATCTTTACTTGGAGAAATAATGTATTTTATTTTATCTTCATCAAGCTGAGCAGGAAGAGGTCTAAATACCAAAATCGCATTTATACTTTCATCTTCATTTACTTCTTTTAATGATTTAATAAAATCATCTTCTTTAATATTCTCATCCAATACTATTGATTTTACGGATATATCAGCTTTTTCCATAAAATTCATTATGCTTTTTTCATATGAAATATCACTTGCATTATTACCCACTCTGACAACTGCTATTTGAGGATTTATTCCTTGTTCTTTTAATTCACTACATTCTTTTTTGCTGTTTATTATTATTTCATTTACAACTTTGCTGCCAAGCAATTTCTTTGTCATTTTTTATTCTCCTATATTTAGTCTATCTAAAACTTTATCATATACTTCGTCGCACAAAATTAAGCCACTATCAACTTTATCTTTACATTCTTTTAAATTTTTTTCTATAAAAGAAGAATCTTTTATTGTTTTCATGTTTATCAATACATTCAAGTAAGCACCTTTTAAAGCTGTTCTTAAGCATTCAACTCCTACTCCAACATCACTTATTAACAACACAGAACCTTTTGTTAAAAGTTCTTTATGAAGTAATATTGCTTCATAAGATATATCTATAATCTCTATTGGTGCCTTACATGCAATAATGGAACATCTTGAAATTTCATCATCTTTAAATTTCTTTTCTTCATCACTTTCTGCTTTTAAACCATATGCTTTTGACAAAGGTATAAAATTCTCTTCATCTTCATCTATTAAAGATAAAAATCGTTCTTGAAGTCTTTTTGCATCTTTTATTATTTTTTGAATGTCCTCTTCATACTGTGCATACTTTTTCTTTCCGGTAGTAAAATTAGAAACCATTCCCGATAATGCTACACCTAAAGAGCCACATAAAGAACAGACCCCGCCCCCTCCGGGAGCAGGGTCTTTGCTGTAAGTTTTATTAACAAAATCTTGTAAAGTATAATCTTTATAAGCCATATTAATTATCTAACCTCTAATCCGCTTTCAACATCTTCTTCAGGAGATACAAAAGTAAGTTTTCCGTCTTTATCTTCCGCAAGAAGTAACATTCCCTCAGAAACTTCACCTCTAAGTTTTGCAGGTTTTAAGTTCGCAACTACAACAACATTTTTTCCTATAACTTCTTCAGGTGTAAAGAATTTGGCAATACCTGAAACAATCTGTCTTTTTTCTTCTCCAACCATTACTTCAAATACCAATAATTTATCAGCATTAGGATGTTTTCTTGCACTTACTATTTTACCCGTTCTTAACTTAACTTTTGCAAAATCATCAATGGTAATTTCTGTATTTTCTTGTTCTTCCTTCTTTACTTTTTTATTTTCTTTTTTATCTTTTTTCTTTTCTTGTTTTTCTTCTTTACCAACTTGTTTCATAATTTCTTTTGGATCAAGTCTGTTAAATAATACAAATGATTCATTTAAAACTATGTCTTCTTCTAAACCGCCAAAACTTAACGCACTTTCATAAGAATCATTTTTTGTATTTAACATTTTAATGATATTTTCACCTGTTTGAGGTAAGAAAGGTGTAATTAAAATACCAATAACTCTTATTGATTCTAAAAGATTATATAAAACAGTTTTTAGTCTGTCTGCTTTGCTTTCATCTTTAGCAAGTACCCAAGGCATTGTTTCATCAATATATTTATTGCTTCTTCTTGCAAGCCCAATAATTAAATTAATTGCATCAGCAACTTTTAATTCATTCATTTTTTCTTCAACAAGTCTTGGTGTATCTGTAACGTGTTTAATTAAATCGTCATCAACATCTTCTTTAACATTAGGGTTTGTAACTTTACCGTCAAAGTATTTTTTACTCATTGCTAAAGTTCTGTTTACAAGGTTACCTAATATATTTACAAGTTCTCCGTTAACTCTGTCAATAAGTTGTTCGTAAGTTAGTGTACCGTCTTGAGCAAACGGCATTTCTCTTAAAAGATAATATCTTACACTGTCAACACCAAATACATCTACAAGATCATCAGCATAAATAACATTACCTTTTGATTTACTCATTTTACCTTCACCAAGAAGTAACCAAGGATGTCCAAAAATTTGTTTTGGAAGAGGGATATCAAGAGCCATAAGCATTATAGGCCAGTATATTGTATGGAATCTTAAAATATCTTTACCAATTAAATGAACATCTGCAGGCCAGTATTTCTTAAATGTATCTTCATGATTTCCATAAACATCATATCCAAGGAATGTAATATAGTTTGAAAGAGCATCAATCCAAACGTATACAACATGACCTTCATCAAAATCAACAGGTATACCCCATTTAAAACTTGTTCTTGATACACATAAATCTTTAAGTCCAGGTTTTAAGAAGTTATTAACCATTTCATTTTTTCTTGATTCAGGTTGAATAAATTCAGGGTGTGAATCTATATATTCCATTAATCTGTCAGCGTATTTGCTTAATTTGAAGAAATAAGCTTCTTCTTTTTCATAAGTAACTTCTCTTCCGCAGTCAGGACATTTTCCGTCAACAAGCTGACTTTCTGTAAAGAAAGATTCGCATGGTTCACAGTACATTCCTTCATATACACCTTTATATATATCCCCTTTTTCATATAATTTCTTAAAGATTTGTTGAACTTTCTTTTCATGATAAGGATCTGTAGTTCTGATAAATTTATCATAGCTTGTATTCATAATATCCCAAATTCTATGAATTTCGCCTGATACGTTATCTACAAATTCTTTTGGTGAAATTCCGGCTTCATTTGCCTTTGTTTCTATTTTTTGACCATGTTCATCTGTTCCTGTTTGGAAATAAACATCATATCCAGTCATTCTTTTATATCTTGCTATACTATCCGCCAATACAATTTCATAAGTATTTCCAATATGAGGTTTACCTGATGTATAAGCGATTGCTGTTGAAATATAATATGGTTTTTTACTCATCTATCACACTCTCCTTAAATAAAAAGCTATAATAATTTATATTACCAAATATACCCTTTAAAATCAATTATATACTAAATAAATATTTAATCTGCACGTTTATTTTACATTAAATAAAGTTGAACAGATGCTCGCTTTGTGTTATTATAAAAAATACAAATAAGGACTAAACATGTAATGTTTATTCGGTTGGGAGGATGCCTATGGAACTTCTTAGAAAACTTGAAAACAGTATAAGAGAATATTCAAAAGATGCAAATTTTGAAATTATAGAGAGAGCTTATTTACTTGCAAAAGATGCACATAAAAACCAAACAAGATACTCAGGGGAGCCTTATATATCTCACCCTCTTGAAGTAGCTTTTATTTTAACGGATTTACACATGGATACGGATACCATTTGTGCGGCAATTCTCCACGACGTTATAGAAGATACTCCTGCTAGTTACGAAATGATAAAAACAAACTTTAATCAAACAATAGCAAATTTAGTTGACGGAGTTACAAAAATAGGCAAACTTCAATTTATAACAAAAGAACAAAGAGAAGCCGAAAACCTAAGAAAAATGGTCATAGCGATGGCAAACGATATAAGAGTCGTAATAATAAAATTAGCCGACAGACTTCATAATATGCGTACGCTATCAGCCATGAGACCAGATAAACAAAAACAAAAAGCAAGAGAAACTCTTGATATTTATGCGCCTATTGCCCATCGTCTTGGTATCTCTAAAATAAAATGGGAACTTGAAGACTTGGCTCTTCTTTATTTAGATCCTGAAGCATACCACGACATAGCAAGAAAAGTTGCACTAAAAAGAGAAGAAAGAGAAGCTTTTATAGATAATGTTAAATATATGTTAGGTAAGGTTTTAAAAGAATCCGATATCGAAGCAAAAATAGAAGGAAGACCTAAACATTTTTATTCAATTTACAGAAAAATGAAAAAAGGAAAAGCCTTTGAAGAAATATATGATTTATTTGCAATAAGGGTTCTAGTTAAAACAGTAAAAGACTGTTATGGAGTTCTTGGTATGGCCCATACACTATGGAACCCAATGCCTGGAAGATTTAAAGATTATATAGCAATGCCGAAACCAAACATGTATCAATCTTTGCATACAACTGTATTCACAAAAGGCTCAGAACCTTTTGAAATACAAATAAGAACCTATGAAATGCACAGAACGGCAGAATACGGTATCGCTGCTCACTGGAAATACAAAGAAGGAACAACAAATAAAAAAGAAGACAGTTTTGAAAAAAGACTCATTTGGATAAGAGAATTAATGGAAATGGAAAATGAACTCGAAAATGCTGATGAGTTTATGGAAGGAGTAAAATTTGACTTATTTACTGATGAAGTTTTCGTTTTTACTCCAAATTCAAAAGTTATTCAGCTTCCAAACGGAGCCTGCCCTATTGACTTTGCATATAGAATCCATTCAGATATAGGTAATCAGTGTGTAGGCGCAAAAGTAAACGGGAAAATGGTACCTTTAACATATAAACTTCAAAATGGAGATATTGTAAACATAATAACTTCTCCAAACTCTAAAGGTCCAAGCAGAGACTGGCTTAATATCGTAAAAAGTTCTCATGCTAAAACAAAAATAAAATCTTTCTTTAAAAAGGCAGACAAAGAAGAAAACATCATTAGAGGAAAAGAAGCCCTTGAAAAAGAAGTTAAAAAAGACGGATACTCTCTTAACACTATCGCTACAAACGGTCATTTAGAATTCGTAAAAAAACGTTTCAACGTAAATACTTGGGATGACTTATATTCAGCTATTGGATACGGTGGACTTAAAAGCGGAATGGTATTCCAAAGAATAAAAGAACATTTCAAAGATGAATTTGAAAATGAAGCAAAAGAAAAAGAAATTAAACTTGTAAAGAACCAAAAAAGCAAAAATAGCAATGCAATCAATGTTCAGGGATATACAGACCTTGCAGTATTTTTCTCAAACTGTTGCAATCCGGTTCCGGGAGACAATATTGTAGGGTATATTACAAAAAACAGAGGGGTATCAATTCACAGAGCAGACTGTATTAACGTAAGTAATTCAATCAACAGAGAAAGACTTATAAACGTATCTTGGAACACAGCAGAATTAAAAGAAAATAAAACTTTTGAAGCTGATGTAAGAATTACCGCTCATGATAGAATTGGTTTATCAGCTGAAATAACAACAATAATAAGTAACGAAGGCTTTAATATGTCTAACTTCTCGGCTACATCAGATAAAAAATACGGCTCTGTTGTAAATATAAGTTTAAATGTTCATAATACTAAAGAGTTAGAAGATTTATTCAGAAAACTTAAAAATATTAACGGAGTAAAAGAAGTTTACAGAATTTAGGAGGAATAAAAATGACAACACCTCATATTAATGCAAAAGATGGCGATTTTTATAAAACTGTTTTAATGCCGGGAGATCCTCTAAGAGCAAAATATATTGCAAAAAACTTTTTGGAAAATGCAAGAGAAGTAACAAACGTAAGAGGAATGCTAGGTTATAGCGGACAATATAAAGGTAAAAACATCTCCGTAATGGGTTCAGGAATGGGTATACCTTCAATATCAATTTATTCACATGAATTATATAGTTTTTACGGAGTTGAAAATATAGTAAGAATAGGAAGCTGCGGAGGATACAGCGAAGATGTAAAAGTTAACGATGTATTAATAGCACAAGGTGCAAGTACAAATTCAAACTTTGCTTCTCAATTCTATTTAAATGGAACTTTCGCTCCCCTTGCTGATTTTGATTTACTTATTAAAGCTTACAATAAAGCAAAAGAACTTAATATTGACATAAAGGTAGGAAATATTCTTTCAAGCGATAACTTCTATGCACAAGGCAGTGACGGTTGGAAGAAATGGAAAGATCTTGGAATTCTCGGAGTGGAAATGGAAGCAGCAGGCTTATATAGTGTTGCAGCAGCCTTAAATAAAAAAGCTCTTGGAATTTTTACGGTAAGTGATCATTTTATTTATACTGATACTATATTGTCAAGTAAAGAAAGAGAAACAAAACTAAACGATATGATAACTCTTGCCCTTGAAACTTTTGCAGAATAATTATAATAATAAAAGAAAGCACATTTTATGTGCTTTCTTTTATTTAATGCAAAATATAAGAACGCAAATATTTCATAACACACATTTTTTTTAACAATGATATAAAAACAATATATAAAATTATTTTTAAATGTTTACACATTATACTATTTGGTTTATAATCATAATAACATAGATTCATATTTAAAAATACAAAGTTTATTATTTATTTTGTAAATTTTTATTTTATTAATTACAAAAAACTTTTGTATTATATAAAATATGACGATACAATTATAGTAGGACATTATGAAAAAAGTTAAAAACAAAATTTTAGCAGGTATTATGATTTATGTATGATTTCATTTGCTTTAACATCAAATATTTTTGCTGCTGATAACGATGTTGCAGAAGTTGATGGAACAAAATACCAAACACTACAAGCTGCAATTGACAATGCAGATGGAAAAACTGTTACACTTTTAGATAATGTTACAGAAAGTGTAACAATACCAAGCGGCAAAACTGTAACAATCGATTTAGGTGAATACACAATAACTAATGCTGGTAACAACCATACAATAACAAATAACGGAAACCTTACAATTCAAGGGAATGGTAAAGTTGATAATATTGTTCATGGAAAATGAGCTCTTGTAAATAACAAAGGTGGAATAGCTAACATTACTGGCGGAACTTTTACACGTTCACAAGAAAAAGGTGTATCTGGAAGTTCAGGAGGGAACTCTTGGTATGTAATAGACAACCAAGGTTCAATGACAATAGCAAATGCTACAGTTGAAAATACATCTGGTTTTAGTTCTTTAATTCGTACCTAGGAGCCACACTTAATATTGAATCTGGAAGCACATTAAGAAATACTTTTATTGCAGTTAAAAACGATGATAACGGAGTTCTTAATATAAATGGAGGATTCATAGAAACTACTGGTGCAGGTGGTTCTGCAGTACAAAACTGGGCAACAGCAGAAATAAACGGCGGAACTTTAAAAGCAGCAGATGACGCACTTGCTATATATGCACTTTCATGGGATCCTCAATATGCCGATTCTAAAATAACTATTAATGACAATGCAAAAATAAAAGGAGATATAACTGTACAAATAGATACAAACTATATAGATAGCGGTGTAAAGGGCCCTGAACTTTTAGTAAATGGTGGAGACATAAACGGAAATATTTCAGCGAAAGAAAAAGCTAACGTAGCATTAAAAGGTGGAAATGTTTCAGGAAATATTACTAAAACAGTTGAAGATGCAAATATTTTAATTTCTGGCGGTACTTACGAAAAAGAAATAAATACTGAATTTCTTGCTGATGATTTAATAGCAATAGGCTACAAAAAAGCAGGAGAAAATAATACTACATATATGGTAGGGACAAAGGCTGAAATAGAAGAAATAATTGAGTCAGCTAAGAAAGGTGATTCAATTGAGATTTTAAATGGAGATCTTGATTTAAATGTAGAAAATGGTGGCGTTAGTATAGTTAATAAAGGTGATGGTAATGTAACTGTAAATAACAAACAAGTTGATGACACAGGAATTATCACAGAAAATAACAATGAAAACAATAATCCAAGTACAGGAACAAGCGATAAACCAACAACAGATAAACAAGATGTACAATCTCCTAACACTTATGATAATAATAATTTAACTCTTTTCTATGGTAGTGCATTTATAAGTTTAATTTCTCTTTTAGCCATAATAAAAAAGAAATTTGCCTAAAAATATAAATAAAAAATACCTTATAATATAGGTGTTTTTTTATTTATATACATATTTAAATTCTCATTGCTAAACGTATACATAATGAAGTATAATAGTATATATAAACATAAAGAGGTGAGCCTATGAAAAAATATATATTGGCAATCGACCAAGGCACAACAAGCTGTAGAACGATTTTATTTAATGAAAACGCAGACATAGTCAGTGTTGAACAAAGAGAATTCAAACAAATTTATCCAAAGGCAGGATATGTTGAGCATGACGCAATGGAAATATGGATGACACAATTGTTTACCATAAAACAATGTGTTCAAAAAGCTAATATAAATATTGATAATATTAAAGGAGTCGGTATAACTAATCAAAGAGAAACCACTGTTTTATGGGATAAAGATACAGGATACCCAATATATAACGCAATAGTATGGCAGTGCAGAAGAACTGCAGATATATGCGAAGACCTAAGAGAAAAAGGTCTTGAGCAACATATAATAAATACAACAGGACTTAAGATTGATGCTTATTTCTCTGCAACAAAAATTAAATGGATTTTAGATAATGTCGAGGGAGCAAGAAAAAAAGCCGAAGAAGGGAAAATTCTTTTTGGAACCATTGATACATGGCTTATATACAATCTGACAAAAGGAAAAGTACATGCAACAGACTACACAAATGCATCAAGAACAATGCTTTATGATATCCATAATCTAAAATGGGATGAAAAAATAATGGAAGCTTTAGATATTCCTAAAAATATCTTACCTGAAGTTGTTAATAGCAGTGGAATACTTGGATATATGGATAAAGAAATTTTAGGAAAAGAAATTCCTATTGCAGGAGTTGCTGGAGACCAACAATCTGCTTTATTTGGTCAAGGATGTTACAATGTAGGAGAAGCAAAAAATACATACGGTACGGGACTATTCCTACTTATGAATACAGGAAAAAAACCAATAAAATCTCATAACGGACTTTTAACAACTATCGCTTATGGTATTGACGGAAAAATCACTTATGCCCTTGAAGGAAGCGTATTTATAGGGGGCGCTGTTGTTCAGTGGCTAAGAGATGAACTTGGTATGATTCAAACAGCAGCAGAAACATATCAAATCGCAACAAGTGTAAATGATACTAATGATGTATATATAGTGCCTGCATTTACAGGTCTCGGAGCTCCTTATTGGGATATGTATGCAAAAGGAATTATAACCGGAATTACAAGAGGAGCAAAAAAAGCGCATATTGTAAGAGCGGCTCTTGAAAGCATCTGCTATCAAACAAAAGATCTCCTTGATGCAATAGAAGATGACAGTAAGATTCCTCTAAAAGAACTTATGGTTGACGGAGGTGCTTGTCAAAACGACTTTATAATGCAGTTCCAATCAGATATACTAAACTGCCCTGTAAATAAACCAAACTGCATAGAATCTACAGCAATGGGAGCAGCATTCCTTGCTGGACTTGCAACAGGAGTATGGAATAGTGAAGAAGAATTAAAAGAAGTAAGAAAAACAAGCAAACTTTTTAATAGTGAAATAACAGAAGAGAAAAGAAAAGAATTATATGCAGGCTGGAAACATTCTGTAAAAATATGTTTAACAAAAAAAGATGAAATATAAAAAAAGACCTTATATAAGGTCTTTTTTTATATTGAATTTCCAAGTTCAATGCTTATTTCATTAAATTTAGAAAGAAGATCATCTATATCTATATTTTCTTTTTCTTCCCCTGCTTTATCAATAATCACATTACCTTTATGCATCATTAAAATTCTATTTCCATATTCAGTAGCAAAACGAAGATTATGAGTTACCATTATTGTAGTTATCTTCTTTTCTTTTACAATCTCATCTGTAAATTTCATTATAAGTTCAGCAGTTTTAGGATCAAGCGCAGCTGTATGCTCATCTAAAATTAAGAATTTTATATCTGACATTGTTGTCATTAAAAGAGTCATTGCCTGTCTTTGCCCTCCTGATAATGCACCAACTTTCGTATCTAGCATATTTTCAAGTCCAAGGTTTAATCTAGACAAAAGATCTTTATAATAATTTACTCTCTTCTTATTTGTCCCCATTCCAAGCCCATAAGATTTTCCTTTATTATCAGCTAAGGACATATTTTCAAGTATAGTCATGCTTGGACAAGTTCCCATTGACGGATCTTGATATACTCTTCCTATTTTTCTACTTCTTATATATTCTTTTTGTTTTGTTATATCTTCATTATCTAATATAATTTTACCATTTTCAGGTTCTAAACTTCCACATATTAAGTTTAATACCGTAGTTTTTCCTGAACCGTTACTTCCTATAACAGAAATAAAATCACCATCATTTATGTTTAAATTAAAATCTTTAAATAAACATATTTCATTTATTGTTCCAATATTAAAATACTTATCTATATGTTCAAGTTTTATCATGATTTCACCTTCTTCTTCCTATCCATGCTGAATACTAAAATAATAAAGAATAAAACAGCCGTTACAAGTTTCAAATCAGAAGCTTCAAGTCCACATTCAATAGCTATTGCAACACATGCCTTATAAATAACAGAACCTAAAACAACTGCGGTAGTTGCTTTTAACTTATTTGTTTTAAAAACATTCATACCTATAATTACGCTTGCAAGACCTATAACGATTGTTCCCGTTCCCATTGTAATTTCAAAAAATCTTTGTTGCTGACACATTACACTTCCCGCAAGAGCAACAAGCCCATTTGCAAGAGCAAGCCCAATTATCTTTGTTATTCCACTGTCTTTTGCAAGAGAAGTAACTATTTTTTCATTATCTCCTACTGCTCTTAATAAATATCCTGATTTTGTTTTTAAATATAAATCAAGTAATAATTTAGCAATTAAAAGTATAATAAAAACTACTATAACTGTTTTAAACTGTGATATGGAATCAGGGAAAATACCATTTATAAAATCATTATCAAAAATAGTTTTATAATTAAAAATAGGAACATTTGCCACTCCACCGGCTATTCGTAGATTTATAGTATATAAAGCTGTCATCATAATAATACCTGAAAGCAAGTCCCTTACTTTAAACTTTACGTGTATTATACCCGTAAACACTCCAGCTAAAGCTCCCCCAAGTAGAGAAATGATTAAAGTTACATAAGGATTAACTCCCATTGTAATAAGTACTGCAGTAATTGCAGCCCCAAGGGGAAAAGTTCCGTCAACTGATAAATCCGGAAAATCCAAAATTTTATATGTAATATATACACCAAGCCCCATTATTGCATATATAAAGCCCTGTTCAAAAATACTAAGTAATAAATCCAAAACACTCTCCTCTTTTCTTAAAATGTATAAATATGAAATTAAATATTAATCTTATATTTATAAACTTTTATAGTTTGCCATATATAAGAAACTTATATATGGCAATTAAATTATTATTATTCTTCAGAAGCAACACTATCAAAAGTTTGTGAAGCACTTGATTTTACACTATCAGGAATTGTTATTCCAAGATCAGATGCAACTTTTGTATTTATAACAATTTCGCCAGCATTAAATGTTTCAAATTCCATATCTTTTGCTGTAGCCTCACCTTTTAATATTTTTGCAGCCATTTTTCCTGTTTGGTTTCCAAGTTTTACATAATCAATACCGACACAAGCAATACAACCATTTTTTATTTGTTCAACTTCAGAACCGAAAACCGGAATTTTCGCTTTGTTTGCTTTATCTAAAATTGTTGGAAGATTGCTTACAACAGTATTATCAGTTAAATTTGTTATGCAATCAACTTTTTTAAGTAAACTGTCTGTTGCCATAGGAATATCAGCAGAAGAGCTTATACCTTGTGTAACAATAGTTATTCCATATTTTGAAGCTGCATTTTCATATGCTTCAATACCTGACTGTGAATTAACTTCACTTGTAGTGTAAAGAATTCCTACATTTTTAACATCAGGCATCATATCTTTTATTAATTTTAATTGTTCGTCTGCCAAAATCAAATCAGATGTACCTGTTATATTTCCAACATTTTTATTATTATCATCTACAAATCCAGCAAGTTTTGGAGATGTAACAGCTGTGTAAACAACGGGAATATCCTTATCTTTAGTTGCGTTGTATGCGCTTTGTGCACTTGGAGTTGCTATTGCACAAATAAGATCATAATCTTTTGAAGCAAAACTTGATGCAATTTGATTATCAGTTGCCATATCTGAACCAGAATTTTTATATGTAACTGTTAAATTCTTTCCTTCTTCAATTCCTTCTTCCTTTAATCCTTGTAAAAAACCTTCTCTGCAGTTATCCAAAGAACCATGATTTGCAAATTGTAAAATACCTATCTCATAATTTCCGTCACTTGATCCTGATGAATTACCACATCCTGCAAGCACTCCTGCCATACACATTAAACTTAGTCCTACCATTAATACTTTTTTCATTTTCATTTGTCTTTCCTCTCTTTATTAAAAATTTTTATTTTAATATAGAAAAAGCCTCAAGCAAAATTGCTTGAGGCGAAATATCCGCGTTGCCACTCAAATTGACATATATAATATGCCCACTCAAATTCGTATACCATCATATACGCCCTTTATGATAACGGGTCGGGTGCCCGATGGCCCATACTTTTTTCATTTCAAAGCCACCCTCAAAAGTCCATTCAACAAGGAAATCATGCTATAATCTCACCGTCTTATAACTCTCTGTAAATCATTCTTATCTTGTCTACTACTCTTTCTCTACGGTTTTCTATATTAATGTTGTTTTGATGATACTACCTTTTAAAAGAATTGTCAATAGTTTTTTGAAAATTTAGACAATATTAAAATTTATTCTTTTATAAATAAAGGCGGCGTAATTGGTGGAATTCGACCAAATGCAGACAAAATTTGAGAAATTAAAAGAGAAACTGTACAAATTGAACAGCTTAAAAAGAAATCCTCATTTTCGAGTATCACTTTTTTCAAATCCTCTTGTTTTATTTTAGATAGAAAAACAATTGTATTATCAAATTCTTTCTTAACCTTGAATGTAATCAAAACGCTTATTTCAAGGAATAATTCATCAAGATCCAATTCAATAAGACTTCTTGTAAATTCTATGGTTAACATTTTATCATTTACATCGATAATTTCTATATGGTCATTTATTTTAAAATCCACATCAAAACCAATTTCGGGATTTTCAAAATTAATAATGCTTAATTCACTTATTTCATTTTCTTCAAAATAATCAACAAAATTATTCAACGTTATCTCCTTAAAATTTTATAGGTTTATTATATCAAAAAAAGACAAATCTTTAATAAAAAAAGGTATATAATTTTATAACAATAATAAAATCTCACAATATTAATTTTTAATTATCAGATAATATACAAATAAATGACAAAAAGAAATGATAACATATGTATATAAATATTAAAGGAGTGATGAGATGGATACATATATAAAAGCGACCATTGATGCAAGAAAAAATTTAATATTTAATCATTGCTATAATAGCAAAATAAAAAAATTTACTGATTTTTTATTTGAGAAAATAGAAAAAATGGCCGAAAATTGTAAAAATGTTGAAGAATTTGAAAATAAATTTTTAGAAAGTAAACTATGTGACAGATATAGATATATATATGAAAAAACCAATAATATAAAATAATTAAAAGTATATCCACTGGGTATACTTTTTTATTGACTTTTTTTATTTCTTGATATAATATATAATTGTAATATATCCACTGGATATATAAAGGAGGTACGATGAGCAAAGAACCTTTATATAAACAAATAAAAGATAAATTAATATCAGACTTTAAAAATTTAGAATATTATTCAATCCTACCAAGCGAAAGAGAACTTTGTGAAAAATATAATGTCAGCAGATCTACTATAAAATCTGCATTAAAACTTATTGAAGAAGAAGGATTAATAGAAAAAAGAGAGCGAAAAGGTACTTTCTATTTAGGCAATAGCCCTTATATAGACCATCAACTTACTTCAACATTAGGTTTTTACAGTGATGCAAAACTTCAAGGTAAGGAAATAAAAAGTAAAGTTTTATTCCAAAACATATGGAAAGCTGATGAATATATTGCAAAAAAATTAAATATAAATGAAGGTGATGAAGTTTTTAAACTGGAAAGACAAAGATATATAGATGATGAATTATTTTCCCTTACAACTTCTTACTTGTTAAAAAAATATGCAAAATATTTAATGAAAGAAGATTTTACAAATGCATCTTTATACAAAACATTATCAAATATAGGCATAATACCTTATAAGGGAAAACAGGAACTAGTAATAATTAAAGCTGATGAATATGATGCAATGCATTTAAACATTAAATTAAATGATCCAATAAGTTTATTAAAATCAACAACTTATACAATTACAAATGAACCAATCGAATATGTCGAAGCAAAATCAAACGCATACAAAACAAGATACGAAATGGAAGTATACCATAGAAAATAAAAAGGAGATTAAAATGAAAGATATATTAGAAATGAGTATAAATGAAATGTCAAACCTAAGTTTTGATTGTAAATGAGGAAAACACCATACTTTGAACATACACGATATATGTATAAAAGAAAATGCAATAGAAGAACTTGATAGAATAATATCACCTTTTAAAGATAATAAGATTTTTGTATTCAGTGATACTAATACTTTTAAAGCAGCAGGAAAAGAAACTTTAAATGAACTTGATAAAAACAATTATAATTATAAAAACTTTGTAATTGAAACAGGAGAAGAAATATTAATCCCTGATGAAAAAGTTGTTGGCAGACTTTTTATGGAAATGGACAACGATACAAAACTTATTATAGCCATAGGAAGTGGAAGTATAAATGATATTGGTAAATTTTTATCTGTAAAAACAGGTATTCCATATATAATTATATGCACGGCTCCTTCAATGGACGGTTATGCATCAGACGGCGCTCCTCTTATATGTAACGGAATGAAAATATCTTTTAATGCAACTTTAGCTTATGCAATCATAGGAGATATAAACATAATGAAAAATGCTCCAATGAAACTTATAAGAGCTGGATATGGAGATATAATAGGTAAAATAACTGCTTTAATGGACTGGGAATTATCAAAAGAAATAAACGATGAATACTACTGCGAAACCTGTATTCAATTAACAAAAGAAGCTGTTCAAAAAACAATTAATAGCGCTGACAAATTAAAAGACAGGGATGAAGATGCAATAAAATACTTAATTGAAGCCCTTACACTTACAGGAGTTGCAATGGGACTTGTATGTGTTTCTCGTCATGCATCAGGAGCAGAACATATGCTTTCACATTATTGGGAAGTAGATTTTATAAAAAATAATAGATTCCCCGAGCTGCATGGAATCAAAGTAGGAATTGCCACTCCTATTGTTTCAAAAATGTTTTACCTATTAAGAGATATTATACCTAACAATATAATGGAAAATGTTTATACTCCCGAAGATATAGAAAATATGTTAAAAATAATGGGAAATCCGGTTTTACCAAAAGATATCGGTATAGATAAAGATTTATTTTATGAAAGTATGCTAAAATGCTATACAATAAGAGACCGTTACAGTATATTCAAATTTGCATTAGATAGAGGAAAACTTGAAGAGTGTGCAAAAATAATTACTGATGAAATATATTAAATATTTAAAAAGAAATCTTTTATAAATGTAAATTATTGACTTTTTTATCATACTTTATTATAATAATAAAGCATGATAAATGGTCCGTTAGCTCAGCTGGTAGAGCACCTGACTCTTAATCAGGGTGTCCAGGGTTCGATCCCCTGACGGATCACCATTTTTTGAAATTTAAGCCTTAAGATATTCTTAAGGCTTTTTTATTTTTTACAATAAAAAAATACATTTATGAAAATCATAAATGTATTTTTTATTATTATTCAGCTTCTTCAATTTCTTTTGCTTTTTTAACTGCATCATCAATTGTTCCAACAAGTAAAAATGCAGCTTCAGGTAAATCATCATGTTTACCTTGTAAGATTTCTTTAAAGCCTCTAAGAGTTTCTGAAATAGGAACATATGCTCCTTGTAAACCTGTAAATTGTTCAGCAACATGGAATGGTTGAGATAAGAATCTTTCAATTTTTCTTGCTCTTCCAACGATAAGTTTATCTTCTTCGCTTAATTCTTCCATACCTAAAATTGCAATGATATCTTGAAGTTCTTTATATCTTTGAAGTATTTCTTGAACTCCTCTTGCAATTTGATAATGTTCTTCACCAACTACTTTTGGATCCAAGATTCTACTTGTTGATTCAAGAGGGTCAACAGCAGGATAAATACCTTTTTCACTGATTGCTCTTGAAAGTACAGTTGTAGCATCCAAGTGAGCGAATGTTGTTGCTGGAGCAGGGTCTGTTAAGTCATCGGCAGGTACGTATACCGCTTGAACCGATGTAATTGAACCATTCTTTGTAGATGTAATTCTTTCTTGTAATGCACCCATTTCTGTAGCAAGTGTTGGTTGATACCCTACGGCTGAAGGCATTCTACCAAGTAAAGCAGAAACTTCACTTCCAGCTTGAGTAAATCTAAAGATGTTATCAATGAATAAAAGTACATCTTGATTTTCTTCATCTCTAAAATATTCTGCCATAGTAAGCCCTGTTAAAGCAACTCTCATTCTTGCTCCAGGTGGCTCATTCATCTGACCAAAGCATAATGAAGTTTTTTCTAAAACTCCTGAATCTTTCATTTCATAATATAGGTCGTTTCCTTCTCTTGTTCTTTCACCTACACCGGCAAAAACAGAAAGACCACCATGTTCTGTGGCAATATTACTGATAAGTTCTTGGATTAATACAGTTTTACCAACTCCGGCACCACCGAACAAACCAATTTTACCACCCTTTGTGTAAGGACAAATTAAGTCTACAACTTTAATTCCTGTTTCAAATACTTCAGGAACAGTTTGTTGTTGTTCAAAAGATGGAGGATCTCTATGAATTGGAGAAAGTTTAACTCCATCCATATCCATTTCTTTTCCATCTATTGGTTGTCCTAAAACATTAACCATTCTGCCTAATGTTTTTTCTCCTACCGGAACCATAATAGGATTACCGGTAGCAGTAGCTTCCATTCCTCTGATTAGCCCATCAGTTGTATCCATAGCAATACATCTTACTGTATTATCTCCGATATGTTCACTAACTTCGATGATTAATTCTTCACCGTGATTATCAATTTTGATAGCTTCGTTTAATTTAGGTAACTCTCCGTCGTTAAACTGAACATCAACAACCGGTCCTACAACTTGGACTATTTTTCCTTTTATATTTTCCATAGGACTTTTTTGTCTCCTTTAATTCATGTGACTAATATTTCTTATGTCTAGAAATACCTTCATACGTATTTGCTAAATCTATTCTTACTAAAGCTTTCTTTAACTTATGTTCTGCATGAACAAATTCTTGACGATTATATTTGCTTGAATGAAGTTTTTCTTCAGCTCTTCTCTTAGCTTCTTCAGCTCTTTTTATGTCAACTTCTTCAGGCCATAAAGCATCATCTGTTACAACAAGGATTTTATTGTTTTCTATTAAAACAGTTCCTCCGAACAATGTTGCTTCTCTTTTTTCACCTTCTAAATTTGTTATATGCATTATCCCAATATCAGCAACAGTCATTGTAGGCACGTGATTACGCAGTACTGTCATTTCTCCGCTTGTAGCTCTAAAAGTAAATTTCTCTACATAATCTTTATAAAAAGTCCTTGTAGGAGTTGCAATTTCTAAATGTAAATTTTCATCATTCATTGTTTTTCTCCTTTACTTCAAGGCTTCTGCACCTGAAACTATTTCTATAAGTTCATTTGTAATACTTGACTGTCTGGCTGAATTGTATCTTATTTCAAGTTCATCTAAAAGCTCATTTGCATTGTCTGTAGCTGCACTCATGGCCATTCTTCTTGATGCTTCTTCACCAGCATGATTTTCAATCATAGCACCATAAAGAAGACTTGTTATATATTGAGGAACTAATTCTTCCAATAATTCCTCTCCCCCCGGCTCAATGACTAATTCACTTTTAACATCAGTGCCGTCGCTGTTCTTCGCTTTTCTTGATATAGGAAGAACTTTTGCACTTAATACACCTTGAGATACAACAGAGTTGAATTTAGAATAAATCATTCTTACCCCTCTAACATCTTTATTGCTGCTATAAAGATTAATTACTGTACCGATAATCTTTTTAGCAACACCATAGTTAGGGTCATCGCTTATTCCAATATATTCACCTACAACATCATAACCATTTTTCTTAAAATAGTCCGCTCCTTTTGCTCCAAGTGCAAAAATATAAGCATCTTCTTTTTTATCGCCTATTTGACTTACGGCTTCTTTAATAACATTAGAATTAAAACCGCCGGCAAGTCCTTTATCACCGCTTAAAACAATATATATTATTTTGTTAGCATCATCTCTTACATTAAAATATAAATTGTTTATATGAGAAGTATATTTTGCTATTCTAAGAAGAAGTTGATATGTTGCATCTGTGTAATGACTTCTGCTTATAGCTCTTTCTTTTGCTTTTCTTAATTTTGAACTTGCAACAAGTTCCATTGCTTTAGTTATTTGCTTTGTACTTGACACACTTTTTATTCTTCTTTTAATGTCTGCCATATTTTCAGCCATAACTCATAGCTCCTTTATTCTCGACCACTTAGAAACATATCTTTATAGTCGTTAATTAGTTTTGTCATTTCTGCTTTTAATTCATCATCAAAACCTTTTGCAACTTTTAATTTTTCTAAAGTACCGGCAGCATTTACATGTGCATATTCAACCAATCCTTTTTCAAATTCTTTTATGTCATCTACTTTAACATCTCTTGCAAAGTTATTTGTAATAGCATAAATAACAAGCACTTGTTCTTCTACTTTCATAGGAGAATATTGTTCTTGCTTTAACATTTCAACAATTCTCTTACCTTTTTCAAGACTTGCCTTAGTTGACTTATCAAGATCAGAACCGAATTGTGCGAATGAAGCAAGTTCTCTATATTGTGCATACTCTATTCTAAGAGGTCCGCCAACTTTTTTCATTGTTGTAATTTGTGCATCTCCCCCAACCCTTGAAACTGAAATACCAGGGTTTACAGCTGGTCTTACACCAGCATGGAAAAGTTCACTTTCAAGGAATATCTGTCCATCTGTAATTGAAATTACGTTTGTTGGAATATAAGCAGATATATCCCCGGCTTGAGTTTCAATAATAGGAAGAGCAGTTATTGAACCGCCTTTTTCAAGTCTAGCAGCTCTTTCTAGAAGTCTTGAATGTAAATAGAATACATCCCCTGGGTAAGCTTCCCTTCCTGGTGGTCTACGAAGTAGTAATGTCATTGAACGATAAGCCACCGCATGTTTACTTAAATCATCGTAAACTATTAATACATCTTTTCCTTTATCCATAAAATATTCTGCAATTGCACATCCTGAATAAGGAGAAAGATATTGAAGTGGTGCCATTTCACTGGCTGTGGCACATACTACTGTTGTATAATCCATTGCACCATATTCTTCAAGTGTTCCTACAATTTGCGCTACTGTACTTGCTTTTTGTCCGATAGCAACATACACACAAATTACGTCTTCATCTTTTTGATTTAAAATTGTATCAACTGCTAAAGCAGTTTTACCTGTTTGTCTATCACCAATGATAAGTTCTCTTTGTCCTCTTCCGATTGGAATTAAAGAGTCAATAGCTTTATAACCTGTTTGTAGCGGTACACTTACTTTTTTTCTTTCAATTACACCGCTAGCTTTTACATCGGCTCTTCTGTATTCTTCAGCTATGATATTTCCTTTACCGTCAATAGGTTCACCAAGAGCATTTACAACTCTTCCGATAACACCTTCTCCTACAGGTACACTCATAATTTTACCTGTACATTTTACAGTGTCTCCCTCTACGATATTTGTATCATCACCAAGTAGAACACAACCAACATTGTCTTCTTCAAGGTTTAAAACCATACCATAAACATCACCAGGGAACAAAATAAGTTCACCCATCATTGCGCCATCTAAACCATGAACTCTGGCGATACCATCACCCACACTTAAGATAGTACCTACTGAAGTAGTTTCTATTTTTTTGTCATAGTTTTTAATTTGGTCTTTTATAATTCTACTGATTTCTTCGGGTTTTAAATTCATTTTTATTTCCCTTCTTAAACTATCTTTGTTTCTTTTAACTGTCTTTTTATTTGATTTAGTTCATTTTTTACTGATAAATCAATCATTTTTCCATTAATAAATAGTACGATACCACCAATGATATCTTTATCTATTTTTTCATTTAAAATAATTGTTTTATCAAGTTTTTTTGATAACTTATTTTTTAAACTTTCTTTTAATTCATCACTTAACGGATTTGCACTTACAACCTCAGCATCTAAAATACCTTTATATTCTAAGTACATTTTCTTAAAATTAAGATATATCATTTTGATTTCGCAAATCCTATCCTTATCAACTAAAATATTAAAAAAGTTTTTAAGTATTTTATTATCTTCATCACTAAGAATATTGTTAATGATACCTTTTTTATCTTCTTTCATTATTGTTTCGTTTGAAAGAACGTTATAAAGTTCTTCGTTACTTAATAATGAATCATAAAATGATGTAAATTTATCATATATAGTATCTATTATGTTTTCTTCTATACATAAAGATGATAAAGAATAAGCGTATCTGTAAGCAGCATTACTCATAATGCACCTCATCCAAACTTGCAATAGCTTTTTTAATCAATGCTTCATCAGCATCTTTATCAAGTTTTGCATCTATAACTTTATTTGTTATATCTAAAGAAATATCGATAATATTATCTTTCATTTCTTTCATTGCAAGTTCTTTTGCACTTTCAATATCTTTTTTAGATTTAGCTTTAATCTTCCTAGCTTCCTCATTTGCTTCAGAAATAATATTTTCTTTTATTTCTTTAGCTTCTTTGGTAGCTTGATTTGTAATAGCTAAAGCCTCTTCATTTATACTTTTTACTTTCTTTTCATATTCTTGTTTTAAAGCGTTTGCTTTTAAATTTTCATTTTCCGCTTTGTCAAATTCTTCGGTTATAATACTTTGTCTTTTATCAATAACTTCTACGACTTTATCATAAAAGAATTTCTTTACCAAAATAAAGAATAGTAAAAATATTGCACCCTGAATTAACATTTGATAAAGCATTTCAGTTGAAAAGTTTATTAATGATCCAGCTAGCATATAATCACCACCTTACCTTTATTATCGTTGTTTTGTTTAGCTAAAAGGTTTAACAAATAATAAAATTAAAGCGATAACCAAACAATAAATAGCTGATGTTTCCGCAACAGCACAACCTGTTAATAATGTTTTTAATATTGTTCCTTCTGCTTCTGGTTGTCTTGCAACTGATTCACAAGCTTTACCTGTTGCATTACCTTGTCCAATCCCAGTACCTAATGCACCTATCATGGCAAGACCGGCACCTATTGCTGAACATGCTAAAATCAAATCACTTCCTGAAATATTCATTATTATTTCCTCCTTGAATAAAAAAGCATTTTTCTATTTTTATATTTTATCCGATTAAAAATCGGGTAAAGGCAAATTATTCTTCATCCATTGCGGATGAAATGAATACCATCGATAACATACAGAATATAAATGTTTGAAGTATTCCGGCAAACCAGTCAAAGTAACCGTGACAGAATGCTACAAAGAATGATGGTATAAGTAATAATATGGCAATAATTCTAACAATCTTATTTTCCGTAAATTTATTTACTTTCCCAAAACATAAGTAAAGACATAAAATCAATGATGTAAAGAAAACAAGCATTGCAACTTTTGCGGAACCGACAAATATAGAATATACCAATGATAATATTATAAGTCCACCTGTAATGTTACCGAATAAACGGAAACCAAGTGAAACAGGATTTGCGATCTCACCAATAATATTTATAGGTAAAAAGAAAAATACCGGTTCTGTAAAATCCTTCAAGTATTTTTTTATACCTTTTGTTTTTAATCCATAATATTGAGTTAATACAAAAGTTATAATTCCAAGTGTAAGTGTTGTAGCCAAATCCGCAGTAGGAGGTCTTACTATCCCAAGGAATACAAAACTACTTAAGTTTGCAACAAACAAGAAAGCAGCCAAGGCAAAAAAGTATGGTGTAAAACCAATGTTTTTCTTACCCATAGTACTGCTTACAAAATCTCTGCAAGCACTTACCATATATTCAGCAATAACTTGTTTTTTAGAATCAGGTCTAATTTCAAGACCTTTTGCTAAATACATTAAAAAAACGAAGGTTAAAGCTAAAATAATTACAGTCCAAATAATTGTATTAGATATAGGTATTTTGCCGATATTAAAAATATTATCAACAGTACTAATACTTACATTCATTTTCTCTTCTCCATTTTTTTATTACTTGTTTTTTAAACTAATAAGATTATAAACATATAACACGGCTCTAAAAGATAATAACCCTATTATTAGTCCTATTACATTTACTTTTATCCACTTATTAGCAACAAGAAAAACTAATACCAATATCAAGAGTACTTTTCTTATGGCAGCATGTAAATTGGCATAATTTACGGCACTGTCCTTATCCATCTTTATTGCCGTTCTTAAATCATTGAATAACATCCAATGAAATATTAAAGCAACAAGACATCCTGATATTATTCCAAGAATTATACTCTTATCTAATTTAAAAAGCAATACAAAAATTATAAAAATAAAATTTAAAATCAAAGTAAATATACTTATTTGAATTTGCTCTTTTAGTAAATCTTCAATAGTAAAATTCTCGTTATTTTCCTTATTCATTTTAAGCCTCATTCTTCTTTTTGTATTGCTTATATGGTGGTTTGCAAAAAGCAAACCACCAATTTATTTTATTTTTTCATTACATTTTTAAGAATATAATACATATTCCTAATGGCTGCCAATATACCAAGAAATAAAAATATTAACGTCCAAATATTACCCGTTTGAAACTTTGTATCTAAGAATTTTCCAAAAAACAAACATAAAACTATTGTTACAACAATAGTAATGCCCAGCTGAAAAAATATAGCCAAAGCTTTTGCAATACTTGAGATATCATTATTTTTATTATTTTCCGTCATATTTAACAACCTCAACTCCTGCTTCCTTTAATAATTCCATACTAAATTCATCAGGATAATTACCTTTATATACAATTCTTTTAATACCTGCATTTATTAACATTTTTGAACAGAGAATACAAGGAGAATCAGTTATATAAATATCTGCTCCTTCTACACTTACTCCCATGGTTGCAGCAGAAATAATAGCATTTTGTTCTGCATGGGTAGCCCTGCAAAGCTCATGTCTTTCTCCGCTTTTTATATTGTTTTTAAGTCTTATGCAAGTATCTTTTGTACAATGCTTAAGACCTTTTGGAGCTCCGTTATAACCGGTAGAAATAATTTTATGGTCTTTTACTATTATTGCTCCAACTTGTCTTCTTATACAAGTTGAACGAGTTTTTACAACTTCCAACATATCCATAAAATATTCGTCCCACGAAGGTCTTTGATTATTTTCCATTATTTTTCCCTTTTTTATTTGTATACTTTTTCTTCGTATGCTTTAATTTTGTTAATTCTGTTTTCGTGTCTTCCACCTAAGAATTCTTTTTCATCTAAATATGCTCTAAGGATTTCAGCAGCAAGTTCAGGACCTGTAATTCTTCCGCCTAAAACAATGATGTTTGCATTGTTGTGTTGTTTACACATTTTAGCAGAGAATGTATCTGTACAATGAGCAGCTCTGATACCTTTTACTTTATTAGCAGCAATGCTGATACCAATACCAGTACCACAAATTAAAATACCTCTGTCAAATTCACCGGCAGCAACAGCTTCGCCAACTTTAATTGCATAGTCAGGATAGTCAACACTATCTGCAGAATCTGTTCCGTAATCTACGAAATCGTAACCTTCCTTTTTGAATGTGTCGATTAAGAATTGTTTTAATTCATAACCACCATGATCACTAGCAATAACTATTTTCATAATTTTTCTCCTTTAAAATTAATTTATTTAAACTGCAAAGCAGTTATTAACTATTTACAAATTTATTATATCTCCTGATGCAGACTTAAGAAGTCGGTTCATATACGCAAGCCCGATACCCTCTGTATTCATAGCCTGAGCATAAATCACATTTAACTTTTTTTTATCCATTTCTCTTAAAAGAAAATATAAATTTTTACTTGCATCATTTATATCTTCTCCTAAAGACCTAAGGAATACTTTATCATTTTCAATTTTATCTAAAATATTATTTAACCCTAAAAAGCCTATATGATCTTCTTTCAAATTATTTAGATAATCTATAATAGATTTATCTTCACCACTCAAAACAACCACTTTTGTTTTAGGTTTATAATGTTCATATTTCATTCCCGGAGATTTTGGAAGAAGTGCATCTTCTTTGCTGTATCCATAAACTTTTTTGTTTATTACCTCTTCAATTTCTTTTGCACTTATTTTCCCTGGTCTAAGTAATTTTACTTTATCAGTCGAAACATCTAAAACCGTAGATTCCAAACCTATTTGAGATTCCTTTGAACATAGAATCATATCTACTTTACCACTAAGTTCCTCTACCAAATATTTTTTATTAGTTATACTTGGTCTTTTTGATATATTTGCACTTGGTGCTGCTATTGGAACATTACACGCTTTTATAAAAGCATTTGCTTCTTTGTCACTTGGCATTCTTATTCCAACGGTATCCAAATTATTTGATACGCTGTTTGGAATATTATCTGATTTTTTCATGATTAAAGTAAGAGGACCCGGAAAAAATTTATCCATTAATTTTTTTGCATCATCGCTTACTTCTCTAACTAATCCCTCAAGCATACCAAAATCACTAATATGGACTATTAAAGGATTATCCATAGGTCTGTTTTTGGCTTTAAAAATCTTTTTAACAGCTTCATCATCGTAGGCATTTGCTCCAAGACCATATACTGTTTCCGTTGGGAAAACAACAGTTCCCCCTCCATTTATAACCCTAGCGGCTTCATTAAAAATATCTGTTAAATTGTCATTATTTGTTAAATCATATATTTTTGTTTCCATAATATTCCTAAAACATTTTTCTAAATTATATCATTAATTTTTTCATTTACATACAATTTATAATCAAATATATTACATTATTTATAAAATAAATTTTAGTGTATGATAAAATTTTATTATATATATCTATCCAAACTAAAAGGGTGCCAATTATAAAAATTACACCCTTGTAAAAAATATTAAATTTTTTTTAATCTCAGTAATTAATACTCATTATCAATTAATAATCATTATAATTACAATTCTTAAAATAACCTTTAAAAATTTATCAAATTAAAAACTATTTTAATATTTTTAGTATCAATTTAGCTTCATCCATAATATTTTTAAGACTTCTCTTATTAAGAATATTTACTACTTCCAATACGTGCATAGGCTCATGAATAACATAGTCAGCACCAGCCTTAATCAAGGATTCACCACCTCTAAAGCCCCAACCACAGCCAATAGAGAAAGCTCTTGCATTCTTTGCAATTTGAATATCAACTTCGCTGTCTCCTATAAATACAACTTCATCATGATGAATATCAAGTGTTTGCATCAATTGATTACAAGATGCAGGATTTGGTTTTAAAGGAAATCCTGAATCTGCTGCTATAATATGTTTAAATTCAATATCTTCAAAAAATTCGTTTAATAAAGGAACCAATAATCTTGAAGGCTTATTTGTTATAACACATAAGTCTATATTCTTTTTTCTAAGTCCTCTTAATGCATGTCTTATATTTTTATAAGGTTTACAATTTTCATTAAAATGTTTTGAATAATAATATTGTACTTCAACATCCATTTCATGTAAAAGTTGTGGGTCGTTCATTGATTTTGGAGTAACCATGTTTATCATATCATAACAGCTTCCTCCAAATACATCCTTATATTGTTCAATTGGAACTTCATCGAATCCATGAGCTTTTAATACATGATTAATACTGTTTGCAGTATCCACCAAAGTATCCATTAACGTTCCATCAAAATCAAATACTGCTGCTTTTATCATATTTCTTCTCCTTTTATATTATTAATTATTTAATTTATTTACTATATCAATAATTTCTTCTGGGCTATGCACTATATATTTTGCCCCGGCTTGTTTAAGTTCTTCAACAGGTCTAAAGCCCCAGCTTACACCAATTATTTCACTAATATTTCCGTTTATTGCTGTTTGCATATCAACATTGCTGTCTCCAATATAAATGCATTCTTCACCACTTACTTCTAATTTATTCATTACATAATCAATACATTCTTTGCTTGGTTTAACGGGGAATTTATCAGTCTTACCTAAAATCACACTAAATGGGAAATCTCCATAAACTTTTTTTAGCATAGGAACAGTAAATTCATGACCTTTATTTGTAAGAACTCCTACTTTTATGTTCATATCTACAAGTTTTTTAAGCATACTTTCAACACCATCATATGCCTTTGTATTATCCATATAATGTTTACCGTAATATGCATTAAAATCATTAAATATTTTATTTATTAATTCTTCATCGCTTTTCTTTTCTTCCGGTAACATTCTTATACATAAATTCCTTATGCCGCTTCCAACAAAAAATCTGTATTTTTCTTTATCATGCACTTCAAATCCGTTTTGTTTTAATACATAATTACCTGCTTGAGCCAAATCTTCAAGAGTATCTATTATTGTTCCGTCTAAATCAAATATTGCTGCTTTAATCATAAATATTTTCCCCTCTATACTTTTATAATTTTAATATTTTATTTATTTTATTTTTTGATATAATAATACAAGTATGAAAAATTTATTAACAAAACTAACGAAAAAAAACAATTTAATATATTTTTTTATTATTATATATATTCTTTTAATTTTGTGGGTTTTAAACATATCGTATATTAATAATTATAACAAAGTATGTAAAAATTTACAAAATAAAAATGAAATAACTTCAATAAGCAAAAGTTCTTCTAATCCTATAAATTATGAAAGAAATAAAAATTCAAACTATATTATTGTAAAAGAAAGTATATTAACAAACGAAAGAAATGAATGCATAGGATTTATAGATAAAGGTAATAAAATCAAAATAATAAAAAGTAATAATGATAAAAAAATAATAGCTTTTGCAAATACAAAAAAAATATCACTATCAAAAACTTTTTATAAAATAAAAAACCTTCCTTTTCATATATTAACAATAGGTAGCATTAATAGCGACAGCATACAAAAAATAAAGTTAAAAAAAATTTATTTAACATTTGATGACGGCCCTACACAAATGACAAAGGAAGTATTAGACGTATTAGAGAAAAATGATGTAAAAGCGACCTTTTTCTTTAATGCTGCAAAAGATAAAGAAGATGAAAAAATAATTAAAGAAATAGTAAACGACGGACACCTTCTTGCTCTACACACTTATTCTCATGATTACAAAAAAATTTATAAAAATCCCAAAGCTTTTATTGAAGATTTAGAAAAAAACAGAAAAAACTTTAAAGACATAACAGGATATGATTGTAGAATTTTTAGATTTCCTGGAGGAACAAACAATACAGTATCATTCTCTTATGGAGGAAAAAAAGTAATCAAAAATATAATAAAACTGTCAAAAGAATACGGATATGATTATGTAGATTGGAATGCATTCCCTAATGATACAATATCAAAAGTTTCAACAAAACAATATAATATTATAATAAAACAAGCAAAATGGAATGAAGAAACAGTTGTTTTAATTCATGTATTTGACAGAAATAAAAGTTTACCCAAAGGACTTGATAACGTAATAAAACAACTAAAAAAACAAGGATATACCTTTGATACAGTAGACAATCTTTCAATGGAAATAAAATTCTCACCTGCAAATTAAAAGGCCCAACGCCTTTTTTTTTGTATTTTTGCATTGCATTTTTGCAACAAAAATATAAATTTCATTAAAATATACCTATTTTAATATGAAATTATTGGCACGATATTTGCATTATATATTATAAAACCCAACTACCCTAACATAAAACATTCGAAAGGAAGGTATATATTATGGCTTTAATGACAGGTAAAGAATATATCGAAAGTATACGAAAATTAAATTTACAAGTATATATGTTTGGAGAAAAAATTGAAAATCCAGTGGACAATCCAATTTTACGACCTTCATTGAATTCAGTAAGAGCTACTTATGACTTAGCACAAATGCCAGAATATGAAGATTTAATGACAGTAACATTAGAAGACGGCAGAAAAATAAATAGATTTACACATATTCATCAAAGCACAGATGATTTAATTAAAAAAGTCAAAATGCAAAGACTATGCGGACAGAAAACAGCATCATGCTTCCAAAGATGTGTAGGAATGGATGCATTCAATGCAGTATATAGTACAACTTACGAAACAGATAAAGCACATGGAACAAATTATCATGAAAACTTTAAAAAGTTCTTACGATACTGCCAAGATAATGACCTCGTTATTGACGGTGCAATGACAGACCCTAAAGGAGACAGAGGACTTCCTCCTTCTAAACAAGAAGATCCCGATTTATATTTAAGAGTTGTTGAAAGAAGAGAAGACGGAGTTGTTGTAAGAGGTGCAAAAGCGCATCAAACAGGAATGGTTAACTCTCATGAAGTTTTGGTTATGCCTACGATAAATATGACAGAACAAGACAAGGACTATGCTATTTCCTTTGCGGTTCCAACAGATACTGAAGGTATTTTAATGATTGTAGGCAGACAATCTTGTGACACCAGAAAACTTGAAGATTCTGATATGGATGTAGGAAATGTAGAATTTGGAGGAATGGAAGCTCTTGTTATTTTTGATAATGTTTTTGTTCCAAATGAAAGAATATTTTTAAATGGAGAATATGATTTTTCAGGAATGCTTGTTGAAAGATTTGCAGGTTATCACAGACAATCTTACGGAGGATGTAAAGTTGGTGTAGGAGATGTTCTTATAGGTGCAGCAGCAGTGGTTGCAGAATATAACGGAGCAGCAAAAGCTTCTCACATAAAAGATAAATTAATTGAAATGACACACCTAAATGAAACTTTATACAGCTGTGGAATAGCTTGTTCATCTCAAGGATATGAAACAATGTCCGGTAATTATATGATTGATTTACTTCTTGCAAATGTATGTAAACAAAACGTAACAAGATATCCTTATGAAATTGCAAGACTTGCAGAAGACATTGCAGGAGGAATAATGGTTACAGCTCCTTCACAAAAAGATTTAGAAAGTCCTGTTGTAGGAAAATACGTAGAAAAATATTTAAAAGGTGTAGCTAATATACCTACAAAAGACAGACTAAAAATTTTAAGACTTATAGAAAATCTAACACTTGGAACAGCAGCAGTAGGTTACAGAACAGAGTCCCTACACGGAGCAGGCTCACCTCAAGCTCAAAGAATCATGATAGCAAGACAAGGTAATTTAAATATGAAAAAAGAACTTGCAAAAAATATTGCAAATATAAAAGAATAACTTATATTTTTCTTTTACCTTAATCAAAATAAGAGGAAAGGAGTAAAAGATGGATATAAATAAACTATATAAAAGTAAATTAAAGACCGCTGAGGAAGCTGTAAATTATATAAAATCAAACGATAGAGTAGTTATTGCCCATGCGGTAGGAGAACCTATTTATATTGTAGATAAAATGGTAGAAAATTATAAAGCATATAAGAATGTTGAAATTGTTCAACTTGTTCCTATGGGACATTCTCTTTATGCAAAAGAAGAAATGAAAGAACACTTTAAATTAAATGCTTTCTTTCTTGGAGGGAATACAAGAGATGCTGTTTATGAAGGAAGAGGAGATTTCACACCATGCTTCTTTTATCAAATTCCTACTCTTTTCAGATCTTCCCTACCTGTTGATGTTGCCTTAGTTACTGTTTCTCCTCCTGATAAAGATGGATTTTGTTCCCTTGGGACATCATGTGACTACACAAAACCAACAGCACAAGCTGCAAAATTAACAATTGCACAAGTAAACAAAAAAATGCCAAGAACTTTAGGAGATAATTTCTTGCATATTAGTGATATTGACATCTTAGTTGAACACGATGAGCAAATTCCAGAACTTCCAAATCCTAAAATAACAGATGTTGAAATGAAAATAGGAGAAAATTGTGCAAAATTAATTAATGACGGAGATACACTTCAACTTGGCATAGGTGCTATTCCTGATGCAGTGTTAAAATTTCTTACAAATAAAAATGATTTAGGCATACATTCAGAAATGATTTCTGATGGCGTAGTTGACTTATACGAAAAAGGTGTAATAACATGTAAAAAGAAAACTTTACATAAGAATAAAATGGTTGTTGCATTTTTAATGGGAACTCAAAAATTATATGACTTTGTTCACGATAATCCTATTATAAGCATGATGGATATTGAATATGTAAATAATCCAATTGTAATAGGACAAAATGATAATATGATTTCCATCAACTCAGCATTGGAAGTTGATTTAATGGGACAAGTTTGTGCTGAAGCAATAGGATTAAAACAGTTTAGCGGAATTGGAGGACAGGTTGACTTTGTAAGAGGTTCTGCTTTTTCAAAAGGCGGAAAATCCATAATTGCATTTCCTGCAACCGCGAGAAACGGCACAATTTCAAAAATTGTTCCGTTTCTTCAAAAAGGAAGTGCTGTAACCACATCAAGAACCGATGTAGATTATATTGTCACCGAATACGGGATTGCCCATTTAAAAGGTGAAACATTAAGAACAAGAGCAAAAAATCTTATAAATATTGCTGCTCCTCAATTTAGAGAAGAACTGATTATTGAATACGAAAACAGATTTAAAGAAAAATTCAGCATATAAACAAAACCACGTATATATTACGTGGTTTTATTCATAAAAAAAGGAGTGTAATAATACACTCCTTTTTAGTAGTTAGATTTTATGATTATATTAAGCATTCTTAATAGCTTCTGTTAATAATGGAACGATTTTGTTTAAATCGCCTACTACACCATAATCAGCAATGCTGAAGATTGGAGCAGATTCATCTTTGTTGATTGCAATGATAATATCAGATTCTTCCATACCAGCAGCATGTTGGATAGCACCTGAAATACCAATAGCAAAGTAAACTTGTGGACGAACAGTTTTACCTGTTTGACCTACTTGGATATCTTTTGGAACCCAACCAGCGTCAACGCAAGCTCTTGAAGCAGAAACTTCACCACCAATAGCATCAGCTAAATCTTCTAATAATTTGAAGTTTTCAGCACTACCTACACCACGACCACCTGATACTAAGATTTTAGCTTCAGAAATATCAACTTTGTCTTTTACAGCTTTAACAACATCTAGTACTTCTACATATTTGTTGTTTTTAGTAAAGTCAACTTTAACTTCTTCTACGTTAGCTTTAGCACCTTCTTTAGGTTCAATTTTTTGCATAACGCCAGGTCTTACTGTAGCCATTTGAGGTTTGTTGTTAGGACATACGATTGTAGCCATTAAGTTACCACCAAATGCAGGTCTTGTTGCGTTTAAGAACATTTGACCTTCATAACCTTTGTTTACGTTACCTAAAGCATTTTTGAATTCACCGATTTCAAGAACTGTACAGTCAGCTGTTAGACCTGTAGAAACTCTTGCAGAAACTCTAGGAGCTAAATCTCTACCGATTGCAGTAGCACCGTAAAGAACGATATCTGGTTTATATTGTTTAATAATTTCATCCATAGCATGTGCATATGGTTCTGTTGTATATGTTTCTAATGCAGGATCATCTACAACTAAAACTCTATCAGCACCATAAGCTGCTAATTCATCAGCTAATCCTTTTACATCTTTTCCTAAAAGAACAGCTGTAACTTCTGTGTTTAAAGCAGCAGCAAGCTTTGTAGCTTCACTTGTTAATTCAAGCGCAACATTGTTGATAACACCATCAACTTGTTGTGCGAAGACAAATACGCCTTTATATTCTTCAAAACTCATTATTTCAATTTCCTTTCCTAATTAATTAGATAATATGTTTTTCTTTTAATTTTCCTAAAATGTAATCAGCTGAAGCATCAGCATCTAATTCAACTTTTTCACCTGCAGCTTTAACAGGTTTAGGGAATGATTTAGCAACATTTGTAGGAGAACCAGCTTTACCGATTTTTTCATCAGCGATATCAACATCTTTTCTTGTAATAATTTGGATGTCTTCTTTAAATGCATCAAAGATTCCGCCCGGTGTCATATATCTTGGTTTGTTTAAATCGCCAAGAGCTGTGATTAGGCAAGGCATTTGAGCTTTTTCTACATGATAACCATCATCATATTGTCTTTCAACAGTGATGCTATCATCTGTTACTTCAACAACTTTTTGAACATAAGAAATGTTTGGAATTCCTAAATGTTCAGCAATTTGAGGACCTACTTGAGCTGTATCACCATCGATAGCTTGTCTACCTGTGATGATTAGGTCATATTCCATTGTTTTTAAAGCAGCAGCTAATGTATTAGATGTTGCAAGAGTATCAGCACCACCGAATGGTCTGTCTGTTACTAATACACCTTTATCAGCACCCATAGCCATAGCTTCTCTTAAAATTTCTTCTGCAGCTGGTAAACCCATTGTTATAACAGTTACTTCTGCACCTGTTTTATCTTTAATTTGAAGTGCAGCTTCTAGACCAGCTTTATCATCTGGGTTCATAATAGCAGGTACGCCTTCTCTGATTAGAGTACCTGTTTTTTGATCTATTCTAACTTCGTTTGTATCTGGAACTTGCTTAGCGCAAACTACGATTTTCACTATAATTATCTCCTTTTCCTATTATTTTAATAAGTTACCTGAGATTACCATTCTTTGAACTTCTGAAGTTCCTTCGTAAATTTCAGTAATCTTAGCATCTCTCATCATACGTTCAACATCATATTCTCTTGTGTAACCATATCCACCGTGAAGTTGAACAGCTTTTGTTGTAACTTCCATAGCAACTTCTGCAGCATATAATTTAGCTTGAGCAGCTTCGAAAGAGAATCTCTTTTGATTATCTTTAGCTCTTGCAGCTTTGTAAACTAATAATCTAGCAGCTTCAACTTTTGTTGCCATATCAGCAAGTTGGAATTGAGTATTTTGGAATTTAGCGATAGGTCTACCGAATTGTTTTCTTTCTTTAACGAATTCAATTGTAGAATCTAAAGCACCTTGAGCTAAACCAAGAGCTTGAGAAGCGATACCAATTCTACCGCCATCAAGTGTTTGCATAGCAATAGCAAATCCCTTACCTTCTTGACCAAGAAGATTTTCTTTTGGAATTCTGCAGTCTGTAAAGATTAATTCATATGTAGAAGAACCTCTGATACCCATTTTCTTTTCTTTAGTACCAAATGTAAATCCAGGTGTTCCTTTTTCTACGATGAATGCAGAAATACCGTGATTTCCTTTTGATTTATCTGTCATAGCAAAGATTACATATGTATCAGCTTCTTTACCGTTTGTGATAAAGATTTTAGAACCGTTAAGTACATATTCATCTCCGTCTAAAACAGCTTTTGTTTGTTGACCTGAAGCATCTGTACCAGCGTTTGGTTCTGTTAAACCAAAAGCACCAAGTTTTTCACCACTGATAAGTGGTCTTAAGAATTTTTCTTTTTGTTCTGGTGTACCGAATTTTTTAATTGGTTCAGCACCTAAAGATGTATGTGCAGAAACGATAACGCCTGTTGTACCACATACTCTAGATAATTCTTCAACACAGATTGCATATGTTAAAGAATCACAACCTTGTCCGCCGTATTCTTTTGGCATAGGAATTCCTAAGAATCCTAATTTTTGCATTTTTTCAACAGTTTCTCTTGGGAATACTTCTGTTTCATCTACCTCTTGAGCTAGAGGTTTTACTTCTGTTTCAGCAAATTCTCTGAATAGAGATCTCGCCATTTCATGCTCTTTACTTAATGTAAAATCCATTTGTTTTGAATCCTCCTATTTATAATCATAAAATCCGTGACCAGATTTTTGACCTAACTTGCCGCCACGAACCATTTTCTTAAGTAATGTGTGTGGACGATATTTAGGGTCGCCAGTTTCATCATATAAAACGTTCATAATAGCTAAACAAACGTCAAGACCGATTAAGTCACCTAATGCTAAAGGTCCCATTGGGTGGTTAGCACCAAGTTTCATAGCTGCGTCGATACCTTCAACGCTGGCAACGCCTTCTGCATAAATAGCAACAGCTTCGTTAATCATTGGAATTAAAATTCTGTTTACAACGAATCCTGGAGCTTCAGCAACTTCTACTGGAGTTTTACCGATTTCTTTAGAAATTGCTTTAATTTTGTCTACAATTTCTACAGGAGTATTTAAACCTGCGATAACTTCTACTAATTTCATTACAGGAGCTGGGTTAAAGAAATGCATACCGATAAGTGGTCTGTTTACTTTAGCTCCGATTTCTGTAACTGATAAAGAAGAAGTGTTTGTAGCAAAGATACAATCTTCTTTACAAATTTTATCTAATTCTTGGAATGTTTCTTGTTTGATAGACATAACTTCAAGAACAGCTTCTACGATTAAATCGCAGTCACCACAGATATCTTTAACACCTGTTGTAATTTTAGCTAAAATTTCATCAGCTTTAGCTTGTTCCATTTTGCCTTTTGCTACTCTTTTAGCAAATCCTGCTTCAATTCTTTTTTTACCGTTTGCAGCGAATTCTTCATTGATATCACATAAACAAACTTCATAACCTTCTGTTTGTGCAAAAGCTTGAGCTATACCAGAACCCATAGCTCCAGCACCAATAATACCTACTTTCATTATTATCCTCCAAATTATTTTTTTAAGTCCGGAAAAATCCGGACTATATTTACTTAAATTAAAACACTATTTGTTTTGGAATTCAGCTTTTCCTTTTTCTAAGAATGCTTTCATGCCTGCTTTTTGGTCTTCACTATTGAAGCAATCTCCGAATAATTTTTCTTCAATTACGATAGCTTGATCCATATCTACTTGTAAACCTTCGTTCATTGCTTTTTTACAATTTCTTACAGCAATAGGAGCTTGTTTAGCAATTTTACCTGCTAATTTTTTAGCTTGTTCCATTAATTCTTCAGGAGCATAAACAGCATTTACAAGGCCGATTTCCAAAGCTTTATCGGCTTTAATGTTGTATCCAGCATATACTAATTCTTTAGCCATGCCAACGCCGATAATTCTTGCAAGTCTTTGTGTTCCACCAAATCCAGGAGTAATACCAAGTCCTACTTCAGGTTGACCAAATAATGCTTTATCAGAACAAATTCTGATATCACAACTCATAGCAAGTTCGTTTCCGCCACCTAAAGCAAAACCGTTAATAGCAGCGATTACAGGAATTGGGAAAGTTTCGATTTTTCTGAAGATGTCATTACCGAATTTACCGAATGCTTCACCTTCTTCAGCAGTCATTGTGCTCATAGATGCAATATCAGCACCTGCTACGAAAGATTTACCTTCACCTGTTACGATAACTGCTCTTGTGTTATCTAAATCAATAGCATCAAAAGTAGCTTCTAAATCTTTTAAAACTTCTTCGTTTAAAGCATTTAAAGCTTTTGGACGGTCAATAGTAACTATACCTACAAAACCATCTTGTTCATATCTAACAAAACCCATTTTTATAATCTCCTTAATTTAATCAATAAATTAGTCTCTTTCAACGATAGTAGCACAACCCATACCACCACCGATACAAAGTGTTGCTAAACCTTTTTTAGCATCAGCTTTTTGCATTTCATGTAATAATGTTACAAGGATACGACAACCTGAAGCACCTACTGGGTGACCAAGAGCGATAGCACCACCGTTTGGATTTAATTTATTTAAGTCAAATCCTAATTCTTTACCAACAGCGATTGATTGAGAAGCGAAAGCTTCGTTTGCTTCGATAATATCGAAATCATCAACGCTCATACCAGTTTTAGCTAAAACTTTCTTTGTAGCAGCAACAGGACCGATACCCATGATCTTAGGATCAACACCGCCTAAAGCACCTGCTACCCATGTAGCCATTGGTTTAACACCAAGTTCTTTAGCTTTTTCTTCGCTCATTACAACAACTGCAGCAGCACCATCATTGATACCTGAAGCGTTACCAGCTGTTACAACACCGTCTGGTTTGAATGCAGGACGAAGTCTTGCAATACCTTCAGCTGTTGTTCCTGGACGAGGACCTTCGTCTTTGTTGAAGATAATTGTTTCTTTTTTCTTTTTAACTTCTACAGGTACGATTTCATCATCGAAAGCACCTGCTTCTTGAGCAGCTACAGCTTTTTGTTGAGAATTAGCAGCAAATTCATCTAATTCTTCTCTTGATAAATTCCATTGTTCAGCAATGTTTTCAGCTGTAATACCCATATGATATTGGTTAAATGCATCCCATAAAGCATCATTTACCATTGTATCAACTAAAGTACCATTGTTCATTCTGTAACCATAACGACCATTCATTACTGCATATGGAGCCATTGACATGTTTTCCATACCACCTGCAACAACGATATCAGCATCCCCTGCTTTAATCATTTGTGCAGCCATGTTTACACAGTTAAGACCAGAACCGCAAACTACGTTTACAGTAACAGCTGGAACTTCAATTGGTAAACCAGCATTGATTGAAGCTTGTCTTGCTACGTTTTGACCTAAACCAGCTTGGATAACACAACCCATATATACTTGATCAACTTGATCAGCTGGAACATTAGCTCTCTTTAAAGCTTCTTTTATTACAATTGAACCTAATTTTGCAGCAGGTGTAGTGCTTAATGTACCGCCCATTGTACCGATTGCAGTACGACAAGCACCTGCTATAACTACTTTATTTGCCATTTTTTTTCCTCCTAAATTTAAACTTTAATCATAGCAAAAGGCAAAGCTATGAACTTATATATAAGCTGGTATATATTACCAAACTTTTATAAACTTAATTATTTAAACCCCTATAAATAAAGGTTTTATTTATATTTTGATTATATAATAATATCAAAAACTTTACAATATTATTTATTTATCTTTATCCATTTTTTCACGTAAATGCATAGATAACAGTGCTAAAGAAGCAGCTGTATTTTCATGCTGAACAAGAATATTATCAGGAACTACCAAGTGAGATGGAGCAAAATTCCATATAGCTAAAATCCCACATTCAACAAGCATATCACATGCATCTTGAGCTTCATTTGCCGATACTGTTATTATACCGATATGAATGTTATTTTTTTTGCATACATCATATAGCTTGTTTACATGATAAATTGGTTTTCCTTTAAATCTCTTACCGATAATATCCTTATTTACATCAAAAGCAGCAACAATTTCAAGTCCATAATCCGCATATCCGTTATAAGAAAGAAGCGCTCTTCCAAGCTGTCCTGCCCCTATTAATACGGCTTTATCCGTTTCATCATAACCAAGGAAATTTTTTATATCTCCTATTAACGTATCAACGTCATAGCCAAGCCTTGGTTTACCTCCGGTAGAACTTATTGCCGCCAAATCTTTTCTGACTTGGACTTCATTCAATCTCAAATCACTTGCAATTGTCGGAGAAGATATGTTTTTTATATTTTCTCTCTTTGCCCAATTAAGATAATTCAAATAAGAAGGTAATCTTTGGAGAGCTTGTTTTGAAACAGAATTTCTTTCCATTTTATATGATTTTCCTCCTTATATCAGTATTTTTTTATCAGTATAATTATACTGATATATAACGTTTATGTCAACCAAATTTAATTTAAATTTAAAATAAAAAAAAGATTCCCACAATCCTATTTTGTGAAAATCTTAAAATTATCAATATTAATTTCATATCCAAAAATATTAATAATATTACTTTCATTATTGCTATCTTCAGTGCTATTTTGGTCGAGAAAAACACTTGTTTCATGTTCTTTAAAACTATCATAATACATATTTTTTAGATAAAAGAACATATATATTCCTGCTATAATTATCAAAACAAGAAAAAAAATCATTGTTTTAAAAGAAATATTTCGTTTATACATATTATTTCATATCCTCTTTTATAACCTCTCCAACTACTCTTCCAAGAAGCTTTGCCGAATATTTTGCTTCTTCCAAATTATTTAAATTACTCCCTATTTCAAAAAGCAGACTGTTTGGACTTAACCACTGATTGTATCTATATGGTTCTCTTTTTATTATTCCAAGATTAATATCAGGATACATACTGCTAAACTGTTTATTTATTTTATTTGCAAAACTTAAATTTTTACTAGAATTTTTGTGATTCATCCCTAGAACAGTCATAACTTTTGCAGCAGACTTACTTCCAACCTTCCCATTATATTTTTCATTATTATTAGAAGAAGGAAGTCCGTCTCTATGTATATCAAAAACGTATTTTATACTTGGATTTTCTTTTAATATTTTCTCTGCACTCTCAAGAGAATTATCGTACGCTGCATTATAACTTGGATAATCATGTAAAGAAATATCATGAATACAAATAATACCATATTCTTTTTCTAAAACTTCTGCCATTTCCTCTCCTACACTTACCATATTTTCGTCATTTTCTCTTGAACGATAAGTTCCTTTTGAAGTTTTGTCTTTAAAAGATTCTGTAGCATGAGTATGATATATTAAAACAAGAGGTTTCCCATCATTAACTTTACTTACGGTTTTATCATCATTCATCTTTTTATTTGCAATCTTAAGCTCGCTACTATTTGATGTTTCTTCTTTATCTTTATCTACTTCAACTTCTTCATACCCTATATCATTCAAAGATAGACAAGGCACTGTAAGAGATAGAATATTTTTCGTAAAACCATAAATACTTCCTGTTTCTTCATTGCTGTTTGATTCATCATTCATTACTACAACAGTTTTTTTTATAATGTCTTTAAAAACAGTCGTACCGTTAGTCTTCTCCTCTATTTGACTCTTTATACCAAAAGGAATCGAAAAATTAAAAATTAATAAACATATTAAAATTAACCCTTTATTTTTAACTAATCCACTTAACACTTGTTCACCTTTTCCTTTTAGAAAATAATAAAACTTAATAAAAAAGAAGTTTGTATATACCTGTCATATTAAAATTAGAATTTAATTAAAAATATATAATTTTAAATATTATAGTGCTATAATTGTTCTGCTTAAAATATGTACATTTGAGGGGATGAACATATTTAATATAGAAGGAAAGAGGAAAATTATCTATGCTAGGCATGAATTACAGATTAAAAGATTTACATGAAAAAAATAATCCTATTAAAGTCGGCATAATAGGTGCCGGACAAATGGGAAGAGGTTTAATAAGCCAGTTATACAAAATGAAAGGAATGACACCAAGCGTTGTATGTGACATAGACGTAAATAAAGTTTTACATGCATTTTCAAAATCAAATATTACAGAAAATGATTATGTCATTACAAACAATTTATCACAAGCAAATGATGCTATCAAAAAAGGTAAAATTGTAGTAAGTGAAGATAAACAAATTGCTTCTTTTGTTGAAGCAACAGACTGCGTTGTTGATGCAACAGGTTTTACTGATATTGGGGCAGAAATTGCAATTGATACAATAAACAATGGTAAAAACATTGTAATGCTTGATGTTGAAGCAGATGTTGTTGTTGGTCCTATTTTAAAAAGAAAAGCTGACAAAGCAGGTGTAATTTATACAGGAAGTGCAGGAGATGAACCCGGAGCAGTTAAAGAAATGTTTGACTTTAGTGAAGCTTTGGGCTTTGATATAAAAGTAATAGGAAAAGGAAAAAATAATGAAGTTGATCACAGCTGCACACCTGACAATATAAGAGATTATGCAATAAGCAGAGGCGTAAGCCCTAAAATGCAATGTTCTTTCTCTGACGGAACAAAAAACATGGTTGAACTTTGCTGTATGGCAAACTCTACAGGACTTGTTCCAGATGTTAGAGGTGGACATGGCCCAAAATGTGACATTAAAAACTTAGATAAAGTTCTTTGTTTAAAAGAAGAAGGCGGCATTTTAAATAATTATGGTGTTGTAGAATGGGTAAATGGTATTGCCCCTGGTGTGTTTGTAATAGTTTCATCAGATCTTGAGTTTATACATCATGAAATGCAATACTTAAGAATCGGAGATGGTCCAAATTACGTATTATACAGACCTTATCACTTATGCGGAATGGAAACACCACTTACAATAGCAAGAGCAGTTTTAGATAAAGCACCAACAATCGTTCCTATGGATGGGCTTGTATGTGAAACTATAACAGTTGCAAAAAAAGATCTTAAAAAAGGAGAATCAGTAGATGGTATAGGAGGTTTTTCTACTTACGGAACAATTGATAAAAGAGAAGTTGCAAAAGAACTAAATGCACTTCCAATAGGTCTTATAAATAAAAATACAAAAATGGCAAAAGATGTTAAAAAAGGTGAAATTATAACTTATGATGATGTCATATTAGATGAAGATTCTTTACTTGTTAAACTAAGAAGAGAACAAGATAAGATTTGGGAATAATAATAAATTAAAAGACAAAATATAAATTATATTTTGTCTTTTTTTATGTAAACTGTCGGTTTACCTTTTTCTCTTATAAGTAGATAGACTATTTATTTATAATGAATTAAAATATATTTATAAATAACTACCTAAGGAGAAAAATATGAATTCAAATATAGGTGAAAAAATAAAACAAAAAAGAAAAGAAAAAAACATGACACAACAAGAACTTGCAAAAAAATTAAATATTACAGATAAAGCGGTGTCAAAGTGGGAAAGGAATTTATCATATCCTGACATTTCAATAACACCTCTCCTTTGCGAAATTCTTGATATGGATACAAATGATTTTTTAGGTTTAGAGCAAAAAAAGTTAGATTTTAAAACTTAAACAAATCAGACTTTTCAGAAATGATTAACTTAACAGCAAAATGCGTAGGATTAGCTCTTGGCATTGGAGTACTTGTTTTAAATATATTAAAAGAAATATCTGTAAACGACAGTATAATATTATTAAGCCTTTGTATAGTATGCTTTAGTATTGTTCTTTTACAAAAAATAAGACTACCTAAAAGGTAGCCTTATTTAAATTATCCTTCAATCGCTATAGTTTTCTTTTCTTCAACTTGTTTTTGATCTTTTTTAGGAACAGTTAATTTCAAAATACCATTTTCGTATTTAGCTTTAATTTCATCTTCTTTAATTTCAGTTCCTATATAAAAACTTCTTGAACAAGAACCACTATAACGTTCTTTTCTTATATATTTCCCATTTTCGTCTTTTTCATCATTATTTACATCTTTGCTTGCGCTTACTGTTAAATAACCATCTTTCAAATGAGCTGAAATTTCATCTTTACTAAATCCAGGTAAGTCAATATATACTTCATAATTTTCTTCATTTTCTTTAACATCAGTTTTCATTAAATTTGTTTCTTGTTTGTATAGTGGATTTTTACCACCAAAGAAATCTCTATCCAAAGACAAGTCCATTAAATCATCAAATAAGTTTTCTCCAAAAATACTAGGTAACATCATAAGTCATTCCTCCTCTTCTTAGACATTCTATCTATGTCACTAGTTTTTTTGAACTATGGGGTTTGAATCTTTCTGAGGTTCTCCTCTTTGTTCAAGTATAATATAGTACTTTTTGTTAGCACTGTCAAGAGGTGAGTGCTATTTTTTTTAATAATTTTTTGGAAAACCTTTAATAAGCCTAATTTTATAAGCTTTTCAGGCTTTCCAATTTTTGATTTTTTCCAATAGAATACTAGGTAATCCCCCTATAATATCAATCACTTAATTTAAACTTCATCTATTTTATTTAAGAACAATATAAGCTACTATTCATATATCTTTTTATAATACAAAAACACACTTAATTAACTTTAAAATATGCTAATATATGATTATTTGAATCAAATAGTTAGATTTTGTTAATTTATTAAAGCTATTATTCCGTAATGTTAAGTGATCTCCACCTAATTGAACTTACTTTTTCATAAATATATCTTTCATATATATAATAGAATAGAAACGCAAAAATAATCCCTATAATTGTATCTGCAATTCTTAACAAAATAGCCGATTGCAATCCATATATTTGAGATGCTATCATTAAAGCTCCAAAACAATTCAATGCTGTCTTATATTTATAGTCTACACAAAAACCTAAACAAAATCCACCCAAAGGACCTATCATACTATGTAATTCCATAGGAAGTAGGCAATATACAAAATAAAACAGAACCGATCCTGCTATCACACCTATAAATCTTTGCATGAATCTCTCTTTTATTTTTGATTGCTTAGAATACTCTGAAAGCAAAGAACCACAGGCAAAGCCGGCCCACATAAACCTCTCAATGTTAAAGGCAAGACCTAATGATAATATTGCACTTACACCCATAGACATTCTAAACATCCATTGATATTTAAACTCTTTCATATCCACCTGTTTTATTTTTCGAAAAAGCTAATATCTGTGTTTTTATCTCTATGTTTTACATAAAAAATCAGTCCGCATATAAAAAATCCTGTAATAGTAAGATAAATTCTATATATAAAATCTTGCCCATATACCGAATTTCCGGAAAGATAAATATAAGAAAAACTAAATAACCCTCCATTGCCCATCTCGGGTTTATCACAATTAATAAATAAAATGGCAAAGAAGGATATAAAATGAATAATAAATCCTAACAAAGGAAAAGCAATATTTGCAATTACAGGAGAAACAAGCAAAAGAAAAAATACAAAAAATAATGTTACTAATGAGTCTCTAATGATGTAACCAAAATCAACAAATCGTACACCTAATAATATACAAAATATAGCAACTGCCATAGGAGTGTTTTTACTTCCAAAAATAGAGGTCAAGCCTGAAATAAACGCTATAGCAAACAACACAATCAATATGGATCGCATGAACATTCCGATACCTAACTTTATTTTTTCTTTTTTTGAAGTTTTTTTACTCATTAACGTTTTAGTCACCTGAGGATCCCATTGAAGAATATCATAGAACTTCATTCTTTTCCTCCTTATAGATAACCATCGTTTTGTTTGCTTTTGAAATCAGACTGAATAAAGTTTCAAAATCCTCCCCCATTTCCCTATATAAATCATAAAATTTTTGTAACATAATCTCAAAGTCATTTTGTAGAGCTTTTTCTTCTTCACTTGTCAGATAAAGAGCATAGCTTCGTTCATCGGTAAATTTCCTTTCCCGTTTAACACATCCTTTTTCATAAAGACTTTTTAAACAGCGACTAACTGCTTCTTTTTTCATCCCTGTTACTTTACTTAAATATAAAGGAGTGCAGTTATCCTTACTCAGATAAACCCATGCCAACAATTCTCTTTCACTGGACGTCAAAAATTGTTTTTGTTTTTTTGTTAGCATCACTCTTGCAAACTGATGTAGCTCTTGATGTATAGTTAACATTTCCTTCCAATCAATCATATTATCTCTCCATCCATATAGTTAACATTGTTAACTATATGGATGTTTATTTCATTTGTCAATATCTAACTTTTTCTAAAAAATCATGATACATGTGTTTAAAATCTAGCTTGATATTTAATATGAAATAAGCAAATTCCATAAATACTTATAAAATAATCCAAATATAAAAATAAAACCATAAAATATAGTAGAACAAACCTACATTAAATAAACTATGATATGATTGATAATATTTTCAAAATAAAAACAGCCCACTTAATCTTTTTTATGAGCTGTTTTATATTCAGTGTATATCATTCTTGTAATAATATTTATAACTTATCTATTTTTTATTTGTTTAAATAAAGCTAATGAAACGATTCCCGCTAGTGATACCAATAATAAAGCATACCAAACAAAAACATTTGTATTATCACTTGTTGATACTTTTTCAGATGTATCAGATTGATTAGTATTATCGGTTTTATCTGTATCACTTGGTGGTACATTTTTTTCAACAACATTTACGATAATATCTGTTTCCACAACTTGATAATTTTGAGTATCAGCTGGTGTATAAATGGCTTTAAAAGCATGTACACCTGATCTATCAGCTATCTGATTTTCATCTTTTCATGAAAATCCTTCAGGAAGTTTTATAATTGAAAGAGATTTTCCTTTTTCAATAGTTAAATTGTTCGGAACTTAATATTCAGGAACGGCTTTTTTAATCTCGAAAGTTTTAACAGTTTCCAAACCCACATAGTTTCTATTTTCTTCTACTGTTGCCTTAACATACCATATTCCTGCATTTGTTGGAACTGTTTCTTTATAGGTGCCATCTTCCTTATCACTGTACGAAAACTTAACTGTACCGTGTTTTGCCACTGCGGTAGGAAAATTTTCTTTTTCTCCGTAAGTCCAGTTTGAAATAGCAAGCTCATCTATCCACTCATTTGACATTTTACTTATAGTAAATTCCAGTTCATCAGAAGCACCATTATAGTTATTATCAGCTTCTACACTTGCAATAACCTTATAATTTCCTGCGTCAATAGGAGCAGATTCAATTTGAATCCAAGAATTATTATCTTTTTCAAACCATCTAATTGTATAATCTTTACTGCTTCCTATTTTATTTATATCAGGAGTATTTACAGCATTTCCACCAAATTCTTTATCAAGACTCTGGTTTTTAATTGTAATCTTACTATCAGCTTTAGCAATATTAACTGTTAAATTACGTTCTACATAATGCCATTGTGCATTATATCCATCTACACTTACAAAGCTATATTTATCTTCATAACCTGAAGTATCAAAACGAGCAGGATATGCATTTTCTCCAACAGCAACATTGGTATTTTCATCTACCCATTTCCACCCCTGTGGCAAATTAATATCTGATAACTTTTGTTCATAAACACCAGTTAAATTAGTTGGAGGATTTATAATAGTATTTCCATCGTAATACACAGTTGCTTCAGTAAAAGAAAGATATACATCACTATTTGGAGTACCTTGAATCATAAAGCCATTATCTATTTCTGTTATTTGTAGCGTCTCTAATACATTTAATGTGATAATATTATCAATATAATCATCAGATAGATAATACCCATCATTTACTGCAACCTCGATAGGCTCAATACTACCCCATACGCCTGCTTGAGAACCATTATTGGATGTAATATTCATACTAACCCCAGTTTTAAATTTTACATTAATAGCTCTTTTATTGTAACTCGCCAACTCGCCAACTCGCCAAATTTGCATATGTTATTCTATCAGATGTTGTTTCCAACCATACCTTACAGTTTGCAAAAGAAGCTAAAGACTCAGAAATTTCACTTGCAAACAATAAGTCATTATTAGAAACTTTTTTTGCCCATGCACCTTCACTATTTTGTACAACCAAATATGTATTATCATTTGTAATTCCACTTATTGAAACACTCAACTTTTCACCACTAATCTGTGCATTTCCGACATTCCCTTGGTATCTGATTGTGAAAGCACCATCTCCATTAGTATCAGATAAAGTCATAGAACCATCAGATGTTGCCGGCATCGCAGCAGATGCAAAAATAACAGATGATAAATCCAATTCAAAAGCAGGAGCTAACCCACATGGTTGTTCAACAGCTCGATCCGATGTATAAGAAGAGCCTCCAATATATCCATACCATGTACGTGCTGCACCTGGTAAAGTCCCTTTTGATGTACGTAACCAGAAAGTTTTTGGTCCACAATAGTTTCGATCAACACGAAGACCATTATTTAGATCCTGATTTTCTTCGACATAGACGTTTTTACCAACAGTTATATAATCATCTTTATTAAATCGAGAACAATATCCAAGATATAAAATATCAGCTGTAGAATAATAAGTACTATTTCCTGTATCTTCAGTATAAACTGTTGTTTCTTTCATTAGTTTTTGCTCCGAACTTGAAAAAAAGCTTTTTTGCAATTCATCTAATCTATCCCTTAACGGACTTCCACCGTAATGACTTGCATTTACTTTTGTAATACTATTTCCATTTGGATATTCACAGTTCCAACTTGGATCATAGTCTTTCTTCATAAAACCAACTATACCATCGGATCCAAATTTCACACCATCTTCCAATAAAGTTGTACTAAAAAGCGTCATACTATTATCACTTTGACTACCTGCTATCCACCACTGCTGATTGTTATTCCCAAAGTATACTTTTGCAGGATTAACCGAACCATCAGTATCATCAGTATTAAACGACCTCAACTGAGAAACAGTTGCAAACTCAGTAATACTCGGACTTTCTGCTGCATAAACATTTGTATTAAATTGAAATACGATTGTTAGCATAAACATAAAAGCGAAAAAAATTAATTCCACTCTTTTCCAGTTATGTTTTTGTTTCAATTAAAACAGCCCCTTTCTTTATTTAACTATTTATCCATTCGTTATTAAAGCACATACATAACAAATAATTAAAAATAGACTTTTTATTATATCTTTATAATAAAATCAAATACTTATCTTATTTTATCGATTATTTTTATTTATTTTCCATTTGTTAAAATAAATTATGTGCATTAACATTCTATTTAAAAATTATAAATAATTTTTCTTTTAGTCTAATAAAGAATCATAAAAAGAGAATAAAATATACTTAGAAAATATTTTTATGCTGTTCCTCTACATTATTATTAAATATATTTTAGCATAATTATTTTTTCTTGAGTACACTCGTTTTTGATGAAAAATGGGGGATATATAATTGAATTTTATTTGTCTTTTTAGTTAAGATAATAAACATTATAATAAGGAAACATTATATTTTATACGATTATTATCATTATATTAAATCTTAAAATTGTTTACTTGTTTTTAATATTGTTGTTATAAGCATTTATACATATACTTAATAGAAAATAAAATAAATATATGTTAGAAATGCATTATAAGTATTCTATATATACAATTTTTAACATGTTACATTTCAACGATTTTTCTAACAGTATTTGCCGTCCTTATAGTTAGTTTTTTACTGATATCTCCACTTGCTGTTTTAGCCCACCAGTTTGTCTTTTGATAATCTTTACGAACAAAAGACCAAAAGATGACATTTTTGTAATTTTGAATTTTTTCTAATCCTCTCTTAGGCTGTCCAATCTTTTCATAAATATCATCAAAAGTCATAGGTGGAATAATAAAAATTAAATTATCATAAATCTCTTTATTATCATTCCCCCACCATTCAGGCACATTTTGTAAAATATCAACAAGATCTTCTTTTGATAAAACTAAAACAGGAATATCCAAATTAAATTGATTTTTAATCATTACCTCAATTTGTTCGCTAACTTTTTTTGTGCTATCTTCATTACTTGTAAAAATCACATTACCACTATTCAAATAAGTTTTTACGTCTTCAAAACCAATTTCTTCAAAATATTTTCTTAACATTGCCATTGGCACTTTATTTTTTCCGCTTACATTAACACCTCTTAATAAGGCAATATATTTTTTCATATAATAAATCTCCTATTTTTAATTAATAAAAATTATATCATTCTTCTCACATAAATTTATAACATAAAATTAATCACATTAAAAAAAAGAGATACCCCAAAGTATCTCTTATAAAGCTCTTTTTTCATATATTTTAACCGAAATAAAATATGATACTATCCATAAAACAGCAATTAAAACTAAATACACAAAAGAAGGTATATTAATAAAATAATTTATTAATTCAACACTGCCTGATGACTGAGAAAAAAGTCCTCCACCAATTGCACCAATAATAACACAAATCAAAATCGTTCCAAGTCTTCCCTTTTCAGCACCAAATTTAAAATTAATAGGTAGATTAATTGAACTTATTATTATCGCCATAAGACAAAATGGAAGGATAATATTAAAAGAATCCACAATACTCATTGCATAACTTGAATTTATAAAATAAATAATAATATTTACCAGTTCATATAAAACAGACATAAATATTACACCGCCTAATGACAATATATATTTACTTAATACCATTTCTTTTCTTGTATAAGGCATTGTTATCGCATAACTTTCCCACTTACTCCTCTCATCTAGCGCCATAATTGTAGTAGGCAGTAAAGAGAAAAATATTATTGAAAAAGCTAAGAAAAAATATCCACTTTCTGTATAAGATAAAAAAACATATACTACACAAAAAAGTAAAATAAATTTACATTGTTTTATAAGTTCATACATATCTTTTAAAAGTAAACCTTTCATCTTATTTTGCCTCCTTTGCCATAAAAACAATAATATCTTCAATGGTTGGCTTTTCTAAATTAAATACAGGATTAATTTTTTCTTTTAAAACTAAAGCTTCTACTCCATAAGGAGATTTCCTTAGTCCAACAATACAGTCTGAATCAACATTTTCAAAATCATCTTTTGAACATTTTAATATTCTATAATTATCAAGAAGCACATCTTTTTCCTCTACAAATAACATTTTACCTTTATGAATAAAAGCTATATAATCACAAAGCTTTTCAAGGTCAGAAACAATATGTGAAGAAATTAAAATTGAGTGGTCTTCCCTTCTTGTAAATTCATAAAAAAGTTCTAAAATTTCATCCCTTACTATTGGATCAAGACCACTTGTTGCTTCGTCTAAAACAAGTAATTTTGCATCATGACTCAATGCAACAGCAATCATAAGTTTCATTCTCATTCCCCTTGAAAAATCTTTAAAAGATTTCTTTAAAGGCAACTCAAACTGTTTCATATAATTAAAAAATGTATTTTCATCCCAATTTTTATATGTGTTTTTCATAATGGAATTAACCTGTTTTGGGTTAATACTTTCAGGAAAGTGAGCTTCATCAAGAACAACGCCAATATCTTCTTTGGTTGCTTTAAAATTATCTTTATTATTCTTACCTAAAATAAATATTTCTCCATCATCTCTTGTAATTGCATCAAGAAGTAATTTTATTGTCGTACTTTTCCCGGCTCCGTTTTCTCCGATAAACCCCATTATACATCCCATTGGAAGTGTAAAACTTATTTTATCAAGAGTAAAATCACTATACATTTTTGTCAAGTTTGTTACTTCAATCGCATTCATCGTTATCCTCCGCAATAATATCAAACATCTCATAGATGTCTTCTATTTTTAATTCATTTATTTTTGCCAGCTCCAATATCGCTTTAATATGAAATTCAATCTTTTTTAAGTTCTCTTCTTTAATTAGTTTTATGTTCTTTTTATTTACAAAGGAACCTTTTGCCTTAACCGTATAAATGTATCCGTCTTTTTCAAGTTCTTCATAAGCTCTTTTGGTGGTTATAACACTTATTCTTAAATCTTTTGCTAAATTTCTTATAGAAGGAAGAGAATCACCTTCTTTTAATTTACCGGATACAATCATGTTTTTTATTTGTACATATATTTGTTCATATATTGGTTTATCGTCTATATTACTTATAATTATATCCAAAGCATTCATCCTTTCTCTGTTTTCTGTATATATACAGTATATATAGTATAATCAGTTTTGTCAATAACTTAATTATATTTTTATTGAAAAACGTTTTCAAATATAGTATTATTATATTAATAAAAATATTTTGGAGGGAAATTATGAAAAAACTATTTAAAGCCATTATTGTATGTACGTTAATTTTATCTTTATTTTCTCTAACCGGATGCGGTGGGAAAGAACAAACTGCAACATATAAAACATCTTCAAATGGTGTTGAAATGAAAATGACATTTCATGCTGTTGGTGATAAAATAGATAACATACATCAAGAATCTATAATAGACACATCAAATTATTCATCATCTCAAATTGATACATTAAAACAAACATCTGATAGTTATAAAAGCAAATTTGCAAAAGTAAATGGCGTTACTTACGAAATGAAAGAAGAAAGCAATAGCTTAACTGAAATTATTGATATTAAATTAGATAATGAAAATCTTCAAGAATTAATTAGTTCAAATTTACTTCCTGTTACAGGAACAAATGTTGATTATCTTTCTTTTGAAAAAACAGTTGAACAATTTGACAGTATGGGATGGGAAAAAGTTGAATAACAAAAATTAAAAAAGGTAAGATTAATTTCTTACCTTTTATTTTTTTACCCTTGGAAGTGACCATTCGTATTTTTTTGATAAAACTCTAATTAAAATTATAATCAATATACCTATGACCAATGAAAAATTTGAATTAATTCCATTTTTTAAAAGAACGATATACACCCCGCCTCCTAGTATTGCTGCAAGTGCATATATTCTCTTTCTAAGAACAAAAGGAATATCTTTAACCATTATATCTCTAAGTATTCCACCACCTATACCTGTTATGACTCCTATAAACATAATAAGAAAATTATTATCACTATATCCACTATACATTGCAGTGTTTATTCCAAGAACAACAAAAACACCAAGTCCTATACTATCAAAAAAATTTAAAGCATTATCAAATATTTTCCTATTTTTTTGTATATATTTATATTTATAATATGAAATAAAAAAAATTATAAGAGAAGATATTGCAGCCAATGCCGCATAATTACTGCTTATGAACATTGTTGGAGGATTTATTGCAAGTATCAAATCTCTAATAACTCCTCCCCCAAGAGCTGTTGTTACTCCAAGAACAACTACTCCAAAAATATCTAAATCTTTTTCTATAGCCACCATTGCACCTGATATTGCAAATGCAATTATACCTATAATTTCACATATATTTACAAGCTGTTGAGTAAAAGTATATTCCATATTATGTCCCTATTAATTACCTATTATGTCATATGGAGTAATCAACCCCATAAGCCTTTCATTTTCTTTTCCGTTTTTTGTAATGAATATAACACCTATTCTTTTGTTACTTTTATAAGCTTTATAAAGTATATTTTCTAATTCAATCATTAGTGTATGTTCATTTGTAAAAATAAAACTACCTGTTATGGTGTTATCCAAACTTAAATATTTCTTTATATGATAAAATTTTGTATTTTCGTTTATTTCATTTATACCTTCATCCAATACACATTGAAATACCGTACTTTCTCCCAATACTCCTCTAACGAATCCTTTATCATCAAGAATAGGTATATAACTAATTTGATTTTGCTCCATTTTTTGCATATATTCCATTACATTATTTCCAATATGAGCACTTATTATTTTACTTATTGGCTTATAAAAATCAACAACTTTTTTTGGTAATTCTATTTTTTTTATAATACTTTCTAACAAGGCTAAAATTGCTTCATTTAGCTCTATGGTATACTCATTATTTATTTTAGGATTATGCTATAAAATATTTCTTATTTCCTTACAATACGCAAGTTCTCTTCTAATATCTTTATAGCATTTTAAATTCATTAATCTTGTAATACTTTTTCCATCCTTTGGAAAGCCGTATTCTAATACTGCTATTTGTTCAAGCTTAGTATAAAGTTGTATAAATTTTTCCGTACGATTCATTTTCTTATCCTTTTATATTAATAAAACTATTTCTTTGTTATTATACTTAATTTATAACAAAAAAAGAGGTATTTGAAAATACCTCTTTTAAAATTAATAATGAACAACGATTGGATATCCTGCCTCAATGTTATCATAAACGATTCCTGCTTTACTTGGCGGCATGTTTACACATCCATGACTTCCCCCACCCTTATAAATTTCTCCGCCAAATGTACTTCTCCAATTAGCATCATGCATTCCGATACCTCCGTTAAAAGGCATCCAATAAGTTACAGGAGAAGCATAATCGCTACCGTCAGCATTTTGACCTTTTAAAGTAACATGCATTGTCTTATATTTTAATATATAAACACCAGGAGGTGTATCATGTCCTGCATATATATTTCCTGTTACAACAGGCATTGAAATAATAAGTTTTCCATCTTTATATAGCCACAATGTCTGATATGTTAAATCAATTTCAACGTAGCTGTCTCCAATATCGTTAGCATTTTTATATCCTTCTTGGGAATATTTAGGTTCTCTTGTGATATCTTTTTTATTCTTTAGCTCCGATATTAATTTCTCTGTTTCTTTATCTTCATCTATAAAGTAACCATAATCCCCACCGCTTACAGTTATTTTTCCTTGTTTTGCTGAATTGAAAGTATGATCTGACCAAGCAGTATCATATTCTTGTGCAAGTTCATGAACAAAATTTTTAACACTTTCTTCATCAACTTTTAATTCACCAATACTGAAATTATCATATAGGTTTTCTTCACTTATACCATACATTTTTAAAATATCAACTTTATTTACTTCTACATTTCCACAGTACATTTTATATGTAATTGATGGTATGTCTAATTCTCTTAAATAACTTTGCTTTTCTAAAAGCTCTTTATCTGTAGATAAAATATCAGGTTTAACATAGAAATCTTCAGGAATAAAGTTCATAGAAAATTTACCACTTGAAATATATTTTACTATTTCTTTTGTAAGTAATTCTTTATCAATATTATTACCGTAAACTTCCTTTACTATATCAAAGTTAGCACTTTCCAAGTTAATATAAGCATTTTTTGTTTTTGTTATTTTACCTGTTAAATTATAAATATCTAGAGAATTTATTTTTTTATTAAATTCATCAGGTATTTTGCTTATACTCATGTTAATTCTAATATTATCACTAAATAAACCTACTTTTATTAAGAAAAATTCAAATTTACTTTTATTTAATATATTATTCAAATTGTCTTCTATATCATATGTAAAACCAAAATCAGATATTGTACCAAGTACTTTTTCATTTGATTTAGATGAAATCAATTCTTCTTCCATAGATTTTACAATTTGTTCATTTGGTGATATTATTTCTTTAGTTGACCAAGTTCTAGGAATATCAAACTTAAATGCTGTATTTGGTGATTTAAAAATAAATTCTTTATTATTCCATTCTTTAGTTATTTTCTTTTCTGCTTCTTTTACTGTAAGTCCGGAACAGTCAACCCCGTTTATGCTTATTCCATCTGGAAAAACATTTGATTCATATTTAAAACTTGAAAAAACAAAATAAAAACAAATAAAAATAATTGCTATAAAAATTAATAAATACTTCTTCTTAAATTTCATTAACTTACCCTTAAATATCGACATTTTAAATGAATATTCGACTTATTATAACACAAAAATTTATTTATATATCAAAAATATATAAAAAAATATAAACATATTATTTAATTATATAAAAATTCAAATCAAATAGAATAAAACATATAAAAAATATCAAGAGTTATTTAAGTAAAGTAACATACAACCAGATAAAGATATAATACAAGACAAGGAAATAAAAAAAGAACCTAAAAAGCAGGTTCACAGGAATAAAAAAAACCCCGCGACTACCTACCCTCC
>NZ_JBQKFF010000007.1:0-110843 GCF_052119445.1 Anaerofustis sp. LCP19S3_F7
ACACACTCCACTAATCGTCGGCAGCGTCAGATGTGTATAAGAGACAGATTTTAAGTATTAAATTATTTCTATAATTAAATTAATAAAGATAAATCTTATCTGAAAGATATAGATATAGTATGCTTTGCATTTTTATTCCATTTTAATAATGTTTTAGCTTAATGATAATGTATTACGAAATATGCATTTATTTTAAATATTTATTAATTAAAAACTCTTTATTAAAAAGGTTTGTTTTTTAGTATAAAAAATATTTATATTTAATTTTATTTTGATTTTATGTTTAATAAGTGACTCGTTACATAATTAATTTTTATAAATATGTAAGGAATCATTTTAAAATATGATTGTATATTTTTAATGTAAATATATTGGGAATATAGTATATAAAATAAATTAGAATTGTTCTAATTTACTTGACTTTTTATTTTAAAGAGAGTATACTTATGTAAACAATTAAATACAAATATACGTTAATATAGATTTGTTATTTAGGAGGTGAATAGATATGTTAAAAAATAAAGTGGCAGTAGTTACAGGGGGAACCAGAGGAATAGGTTTTGCTACTGTAAAAACATTTTTGAAAAATGGAGCTAAAGTTGTGTTCTTTGGCTCAAGAGAAGAAACGGTTAATAAAGCATTAGCAAAACTAAATGAGGGAAATAAGAATTTCGATGTTTTTGGAATGTATCCAAATTTAACAAGTGAAAAAGAAATTAGAGAAGCTTTTTTAGAAATTAAGAATAAATTTGGCAAAATTGATATTTTAGTAAATAATGCAGGAATGTCTGCAAGAAATAGTATTTATGAATATAGTTTGGAAGATTTTGAGAAGATTATTAATTTGAATCTTACAGCAGCATTTAACGCATCGAAAGAAGTTGCTAAAATTATGAAAGAACAAGGAGGTGGCGTTATATTAAATACTAGTTCTATGGTAAGCATATATGGACAACCATCTGGTGTTGGTTATCCTGCATCAAAATCTGCTATTAATGGACTTACAAAATCTTTGGCTAGAGAGCTTGGCAAAGATAATATCAGAGTAAATGCAGTTGCTCCAGGTATTATTAATACAGATATGGTAGCAGCATTACCAGAAGAACTTATAAAACCTTTAATTGCAACTATTCCTTTAAGAAGGGTTGGCGAGGCTGAAGATATCGCAAATGCATTCCTATTTTTAGCAAGTGATATGGCTAGCTATATAAATGGAGCTGTTCTATCAGTTGACGGTGCTGCAATGACTTAAACAATGTATATAAATAAAATATAATAAAGGAAATAAGGTGAAAAAAATGAACGTAAATATTTTTAGAAAAATGTCTTATGGAGTATATATTGCTTCAACAATGGATGGTGAAAGACCAACTGGATGCACAGTAAACAGTATTATGCAAATTACTTCTGAGCCTGCAACAATAGCTTTGAGCGTAAATCATAATAACTATACAAATGGTTGTATAGAAAAAACAGGAAAATTTGCATTTTCAATTTTAAGTGAAGATTCAAATCCTGATTTGATAGGTAATTTTGGATTTAAAAGCGGTAAAGACAATGATAAGTTTGAAAATGTTGATTATGAAATGGTTGAAGGTGTTCCTGTTGTAAAAGATAGTGCCGGTTATGTTGTTTGTGAAGTAATTGATAAAATGGAAACAAGTACTCACACTGTATTTTTAGGAAAAGTTATCGCGGGTGAGGTTTATGATGAATCTAAGAGACAAATGACATATGCATATTATCATGAAGTTATAAGAGGTAAAACAGCAAAAAATGCACCTACTTATATACCTGAAAAAGAAGAAGAAAAAAAATATGATGGTGTAAAATACGTATGTACTATTTGTGGATATGTTTATGAAGGAGATCCTCTTCCAGAAGATTATAAATGTCCTATTTGTGGAGCAGGACCGGATAAATTTAAAAAAGTAGAATAATAAAAAAGACACTTTGAAAGTGTCTTTTATTTTTTTATGCTATTTATTAAGTCTCCCGTTAAGGCATTCATTAATGTATCGTCAATAGTTAGATCATAACTGTAATTTCCGTTTTTTGTAAGTTTTATTTCTACCGTTTGTTTTGTTGTTTTGGTCGATTTTGCTGCATCTTCTATTTCATTTGCAAAAATTTTTAGGCATTCCTTATTTAGGTTTAATTTTTTTGTTTTTGATGAAGAATATAAGTTTTCTACAATATAATCATAAGATTCTTTTTCATAATTTTTTAGTACATTTTTAAAACTTACATTTGTTATTTCTACTTTAATAATTGCATTTTCTGTTTTTTCATCTATTGATGTAGAAATAATTTTATAACTAAAATTTTTGAAAAGATTTGTATATATTTTATTTAATGTTTCTTCATCTCCAGAAGAATTTACAAGCATGTTTATATATTCATTATCTGCATATCCCATCAAAATATCTTTGTTTCCTGTTTTTATTGCAGATAAAAATTCTTCTGTTTTTTCTTCCGGTTTTACAAAAGTACATCCGAAAAGACTTAAAAGAACCGTTAATGATAATAAAAGAGATATTATTTTCTTCATTTTTTTTCCTCGCTTTAATATTTATATTGTATATATAAAATTTATATCTTTCAATAAAATAATTAAATTTTTGACATTTATTTATAAAAGAAGTAAAATATTTTAAAATAGTTCTAATTAAATAAAGGAAATATAAATGAAAAATAAAAAAGTTAAAGTTAAAAAAACGATGAGGCTGAATAAAAGAGAAAAAGAATTTTTAATGCGTCATCGAATAATAAAAGATACTTTAAAAGATGAAAAAAAAGAAGTTAAAGATGAAGTGGAAGAAATTACAAATAAAAATATAGCTTCTTTTGATAGTGAAGATATATCTTTTGAAAGTGCACTTTTAGACCTTGAAAATGCTGAAAAGCTAATTGAAGAAACTATTGAAGATATTTCTCATGAAAATGACGATAAAAAAAATGATGATAACAATGATGATCTAATAATAAATGATGTAGAAAAGATAAAAGAAGAACTGGAACATGTTGAAAAAGAGTTAAAGATCGTTATTCCAAAGGAAAAACAAAAAAAGAAAATTTTAAAAATTACAGCTATAGTATTATGTGTTTGTATTTTTGCGACTGGTATAGGTATATATAAATATAATGATATAAAATATAATGCAATTGAGCTTGAAAAACAAAAGGCTGTTAATGTTGCGGCTAATGCCAAAGAAGTGAATATTTCAGATAGTTTACGTGAATATACAGTAAGTAAAGTAAAAAAAGAAGAAACGCTGAAAAGTTATTCATTAAGTGAAATTTACAGTATGGATGTAAGTAAACCTAGCGGTGTAACAGCTAAAGAATTAAGTTATATAACAAAACAAAATCTTGTGGGACTTGAAGAAGCTTTTGTAAAGGCGGAAGAGGATTATGGTGTTAACTGTTTATTTCTTGTAGCAATTGCATCAATGGAAAGTGCAAATGGGACAATATGTTTTAAACCCAATAATATGTTTGGTTATGGTTCAAGCGGATATTCTTCAAAAGCAGAATGTATTGATGATGTTGCAAAGGGACTTGCAAACAATTATTTAAAAAAAGGTGCATCTTTATATAACGGAAAGACCATAAGTGATGTAAATAAAAGATATGCTTCAAGTTCAACATGGGATGATAAGGTTGCAAGAAATATGTATAACTATTATAGTATTATAAGTGAAAAAAGAAATTCAGCATTAAAGAAATTATAAAAAAGAGGACTGCTACCAGTCCTCTTTTTATTCTTCTATTCCCATTTGTTCTGATTGATCTTTAACAATTAAGTTATCAATGAATTCATCTATATCTCCGTCAAGTACATCATTTAATTTATATAATGTTAATCCTATTCTATGATCTGTAACTCTACCTTGAGGGAAATTGTATGTTCTGATTCTTTCAGATCTGTCTCCGCTTCCTATTTGACTTTTTCTGTCACTTGCAATTGCTTCTTGTTGCTTTCTTTGTTCAATTTCAAATAATCTTGCTTTTAATATTTTTAAAGCCTTATCTTTATTTTTAAGTTGTGATTTTTCATCTTGACATGCTACAACAAGACCTGATGGAATATGCGTAATTCTAACAGCAGAGTCTGTTGTGTTTACACTTTGTCCACCGTTACCGCTTGAACGGTAAACGTCAATTCTTAAATCATTTTGATCAATATTTACTTCAACGTCTTCTGCTTCAGGTAAAACTGCAACTGTTATTGCTGATGTGTGAATTCTTCCGCTTGATTCAGTATCAGGTATTCTTTGAACTCTATGTGTTCCACTTTCATATTTAAGTCTTGAGTAAGCACCTTTACCTTGAATTGAAAATACAGCTTCTTTATATCCTCCAATACCGATTTCGTTAGTTGATAGCATTTCAACTTTCCAATTTTTTCTTTCTGCATATCTTGTATACATTCTAAGAAGGTCTCCTGCAAAAAGTGCAGCTTCATCTCCTCCAACACCTGCTCTGATTTCAACAATAACGTTCTTTTCGTCATTAGGATCTTTTGGAATTAATAATATTTTTATTTCTTTTTCAAGTTCATCTTTTTGATTGTTTAAATCTGAAATATCTTCTAGAATCATTTCTTTGAAATCATCATCATCACTTTCATTAAGCATTTCTTTGTTTTCGCTTAATTGTTCCATAACACTTGCATATTTTTTATATGCATTAACAATTGGTTCTAAATGAGAATGTTCTTTTAATAACTGAGTATATAACTCGTGATTATTCATTATTTCAGGATTTATGATATCTTTATTTACTTCATTAAATCTGTTTTCTATAGATTTTAATTTCTCTAACATATATACCCCTCCGTGTTCTCTTATGGAATTATACACCAAAAAACCTTATTTTAAAAGTATTTTTTCTTATTTGCGTTATTTGAATTTTAGAAAGAAAATTTTTAAATAATTTTTTGTTTGTATTTTATAAATAAACAAATAATGTTTAAACGAATATTATTGGGTAATAATAAAAAGTAAATAAAAAGAAATTAATATCAGGAGGCTTAGGAAGGTGAAAAAAAGGATACGAAAAAGAATTAAAATGGGGGAAAAAGAAAAACTTCTTTCAAAAATATGTGTTGCTTTTTCTGTTTTGCTTATTATAGGTGTTATGTTTGGTGGGATTATTAGCAGGAGCAATTTGAATATTGCTGATGTAAAAGATGATAGAGTAGAAGAAAAGTCTGTTATGAATGAACAATTAAATAAAGAAAACGAACAAAATAATAATAAAGAATCTCTAGATGACAAAGAAAACTCAGAAAAAAAACAAAAAGAAGAAAAAATAAAAGGAGAAAACAAAGAAACAAAAAGTATTGTAAATACATCATCAAATATAGATTTATCAAATATTTCTCGTCCCGTAAAAAGTGCAGAGATAATAATGGATTATAGCTATAATGCAACTCCGGTATATTCAAAAACTTTGCAGGAGTATATATCTGATCATAAAGGGATTGACTTAAAGTCATATAAAAATGAAAATGTAAAAAGCATTTTAGATGGGAAGGTAAATAGAGTATATTATGACGAAAAATTTGGATATACTGTTGAAATAGATCATGGAAATGGTTTGTGTAGTATTTATGCAAATTTAAATAAGAAGTTGAATGTAGAAAAAGGTGATAATGTGAAAAAAGATGAAGTAATAGGAAGTGTTGGTAAAAGCGCTCCATTTGAAATATCAGATGATTATCATTTGCATTTCGAAGTAAAACGTAACTTAGAAATTATTAATCCTACAACATTATTTAATTGACATTAAAATTTATATAATATATTATTATTATATAAATTTTAATGAGGTAGGAATATTTTGAGAAGTTTTTTTTATACATTATTTATATCTATGATACCAATTATTGAGCTTAGAGGAGGGCTGCCAATAGGGGTTGCGTCAGGACTTTCTTTACCTGAAGCATATGTTGCAGCCGTTATAGGTAATCTTATACCAGTTCCTTTCATTATATTATTTATAAGAAGAATTTTTGCTTTTATAAGAGAATATATGCCTAAGCTTAATGATATGGTTGATAAGCTTGAAAATAAAGCACATTTAAAAGGAGAAAAAGTAAAGAAATATCAAAAATTAGGACTTTATATTTTTGTTGCAATACCTCTTCCAGGTACTGGAGCATGGACAGGAGCATTAGTTGCAGCATTTTTAGATATAAGATTGAAAGATGCTATATTGCCAATTTTTGTTGGTGTGTTAACAGCAGGGCTAATAATTATGATGCTTACGTATGGTGTTACAACAATAGTTTAAATTCTATATGCAATAATAAGATATTGGTTAAACAGATATTTTAATATATCTGTTTTTTATTTAAATAAAAATAAAAAAAATAAAAAAAGTATTGACAAATAAAGTTTTATATATATAATTAAATTATAATCATTCTAATTTAAAAGAAAGGAGAGAATATGAACAGTATAGATTTGAAAGAAATAATAAGAAGTCATGGTTTAAAGATAACTCCAAATAGAATTGCAGTTTTAGAATATCTTATGTCAAGTAAAGAACATCCTAGTGCTGACATGGTAAAAGATTATTTAAATTCTATGGGGAACAAATTCTCTCTTGCAACAGTATACAATATTTTAGATGCATTTGTTGAAAATGGTGTTATAATAAAAGTTAGAGATGATGAAAATAATATGATGCGTTTCGATGCAAATACAAAGTTTCATATTCATGTTTATAATACAAAAACAAATGAAATTATTGATTACTTTGATGAAGAGCATTGTAGCGATATAGAAAGAAATTTGAAAGAAATAAAAAAGAACAATGGATTTGATGATAATCAAAAGCTTGTTGTTGAGATGTAATAGCTTATAATAGTTAAAATAACTATTTAAATAAAAATAAAATAAAATATATATAAAAAAGGAGATAATTAATTATGAAAAAATGGGTATGTACAGTATGTGGTTATGTTTATGAAGGAGAAAATCCACCAGCAGAATGTCCTCAATGCCACGTTCCAGCTGAAAAATTTAATGAAATGAGTGGAGAAAGAGAATGGGCTGCTGAACACGTTGTTGGTGTTGCTAAAGGTGTAAGCGAAGACATTATTGCAGATTTAAGAGCAAACTTTGAAGGAGAATGTTCAGAAGTAGGTATGTATCTTGCAATGGCAAGAGTTGCTCACAGAGAAGGATATCCTGAAATCGGTCTTTACTGGGAAAAAGCAGCTTACGAAGAAGCTGAACATGCTGCAAAATTTGCAGAATTATTAGGTGAAGTTGTAACAGACAGCACAAAGAAAAACCTTGAAATGAGAGTTGAAGCTGAAAATGGTGCTACAGCAGGTAAATTTGATCTTGCTAAGAGAGCTAAAGAAGCAAATCTTGATGCAATTCATGATACAGTTCATGAAATGGCTAGAGACGAAGCTAGACATGGTAAAGCTTTTGAAGGTTTACTTCAAAGATACTTTGGCTAAAAAAATACATAAAAAAGCCTTTTTATAAGGCTTTTTTTTATGCAAAAATTAATGGTAATTTGACTTTTTTTTATAGTTATAGTATTATAATTAGATAAATTATGGTAAAAATATTTATCGTGAGGAATAAAAATAATGATAAAAGAAGCAATTAATAGTTTTATTGATATTTTTAAATCAAATATAAAAAATAGAAAGAAATCGTTGGCAATGGCTAAGATGACACTAAAAAAAAGATATTCAGGATCTGCTTTAGGAGTTGGTTGGTCACTTGTTAAACCTATTTTATTTATTTTTGTATATTGGTTTGGTATTCAAATCGGAATAAGAGGAGGAAAGCCTATGGATGGTAATATTCCTTTTATTTTTTGGTTAATGTCTGGTATTATTGCTTGGTTTTTTATTAACGATATTATGCATATAGGAATTTCTTCTATTAGAAGAGATAGTTATTTGGTTACAAAAGTTGTGTTTCCTGTAGAAACAATACCTATATTTAATGTAATGTCGTTATTTTTTACACATTTAATATTATTGGTTCTTGTATTTATAGTACTTTTTATTTGTGGATATTATCCTAATATATATTATTTTCAAATTATATATTATACAGGATTTTTATTTTTCTTTGGTTGTGTACTTTGTACTTTTTTATCAACATTATCAGTTATAAGTAGAGATTTTGAACAACTTGTAAAATCAACTACAATGATATTTTTCTGGTTGTCTCCTGTTGTTTGGGCTCCATCTAAATTAGCAGAAGGTTCTTTATTATTTAAAATTTTGAAACTTAATCCTTTCTATTATTTTATACAAGGATATAGAGATACATTTTTAAATAAAATATGGTTTTTTGAAAGACCTTCATATACTATATATATGCTAGTATTTACTTTATTATTTACATTGTTAACGGCATATCTTTATAAAAAACTCCATAATGAGTTTTCTGATGTATTATAGGAGGTTATTATGGCAAAAAAATTTACAAGAAATTCAGTTGATGTCAATATAGAAATTACAGATGAAATGAAGGCAACAATGCTAGAAGATTGGCCTGATGATATTCCGGATGAAAATGTTGCTGTTAGTGTTAAAAATGTTACAAAAATGTATAAAATATATAAAAAAGCTTGGCATAGAGTTATCAATGCTTTTTCGAGTAAAGTTAAATATGGTGAATTCTATGCTTTAAAAGATATTAATGTGAAGTTTCCAAAAGGTGAAACAATTGGTATTCTTGGAGTAAATGGCTCAGGTAAATCAACACTTCTTAAAATGATTACAGGAGTATCAACTCCGACGGAAGGTTCTATTGAAGTAAAAGGAAGAATTTCAGCATTGCTTGAACTTACTTCTGGGTTCGATAAAGAACTTACAGGATATGAAAATATATTTTTAAAAGCAACAACTTTAGGTATTCCTTTAGAGGAGATGGAGAAAAGAATTCCAGATATAATTGAATTTGCAGATATAGGAGATCATTTATATCAACCTGTAAGAACTTATTCCTCTGGTATGAAATCTAGACTTGGGTTTGCAATAAGTGTTAACGTTGAACCTGATATTTTAATTGTTGATGAAGTTTTAGCTGTTGGAGATGATACATTTAAGTTAAAATGTTTATCAAAAATAGAAGAGTTTAGAAAACAAGGTAAAACAATTCTTTTTGTAAGTCATAGTTTATTTACAATTCGTGGATTTTGTACAAAAGCTATGTGGATAAAAGATGGAGAACTGATGGCAAAAGGCGATACTGATATGGTTACTAAGCTTTATGAGGATTATTTAAAAGAAGTAAGAACTATAAAAAGAATACAAGAACGTGAAAGTCAAGAAAAAGAAGATGCAATTTTTGAAAAAAAAGATATATTGCAGTTAATTAAAACTAGATTTCTTGATATAAATTCTGAATTAAAAAATAAAATAAAATTTAACTATGGGGCATCTTTTATCATTGAAGTGGAGTATGAGGTGAAAAAGCCTATTGATAATAATTTAATAGCTTGTTTTTCTATTAGAGATATTGAAGATAGGGTTGTTTTTGCAACCAGTAAACAAAATGAAAATAATATTGTAGATTCTTCCATTGGTAGACATGTATATAGATTTATATTACCAAACTTAAGACTTTTGCCTGGTAACTATAAAGTTGCAGGTGAGTTTTGGAATAATGAATCTGGGCTTCATTTTAAATTTGCATCAATAAGAAGATTAATTATAACTAGTAGTGAATATTGTGGGGATGGTGTGTATTCTATTCCTTATAAAACAATGAAAGATGACTATTTACTTGAAGAAAGAAATAAAAATGGAACATTGAATGAGGCTTTTATTTCTGAGATGCTTAAATAAAATAAATTTTAATGTATGTATAATCCATGTGTCATTATTTTGATATGTGTTATTTTACATATAAATATAATATATAGTTTGATAAAACAGGAGGAAAAAATGAGTGATTGTCTTTTTTGTAAAATAATAGCAGGTGAAATTCCTTCAACTAAAGTTTATGAAGATGAACTTGTATATGTATTTAAAGATATCGAACCTATTGCACCTTTTCATGCTTTGGTAGTACCAAAAAAACATTATACGTCTATTTTAGATGTTAATGAGGATGATAAGATAATTAATCATATTTTTGCAGTATGTAAAAATATTGCGAAAGATCAAGGCTTTGATGAAAAAGGATTTAGAATTATAAATAACTGTGGTGAAGATGGAGGTCAAAGTGTTCATCACTTACATTTCCATTTATTAGCAGGAAAAAAATTATCTTGGGAAGCTTAAAAAGAGCATTTTATATGCTCTTTTATTTTTTATGGCAGTTACAATTTGTACAGTTGCATTCTTCGCTGTTACAATCACATATTTTATAATTACCGCCATCAATAATTAGTTTTCCACCTTTTGTTAAAAAGTTGGCAATTTTTTTTCTGGCATTTGTATATAATATTTGAATTGTTGCCCTTGAAACATTCATCCATTTTGCACATTGTTCTTGTGAAAAATTTTCGTTATCAATAAGTCTTATTACTTCATACTCTTCTACTGTTAGAGTTGTTGTTTCGTCATTATTGTTTTTTGATATAAAAGTATTTGATATAGGCATTTTGCAAACATTTTTACATTTTGTAGGTCTCGGCATTTTTTCACGTCCTTAATTTATTTATATATAATATTAAATAGGATTTATTTTTTTGTCAATATTTATGTAAAATAAAAGCTGACGTTATGTCAGCTTTAGATATAAATAATTAGTCCATGTTATTATCTACTTTATTAAAGAAACTTAGGGAATATAATCCGCTTATTCCAACTAAAGCAAAGATTATTCTGCTTACTATTGATGATTGACCACCAAATAATGCTCCAACCAAATCAAATTGGAAAAAACCGATAAGTCCCCAGTTTATAGCACCAATGATAACTAATAATAAAAATAGCTTATTCATTATTTTCACTCCTTTTTAGAAATTTTCTATTTTATTTTTTCCCAAAAAGAAAATTTTATGATTTTTTAAGAAAAAAGACTTGTATTATATACAAGTCTTATTTTGCAACTTCTATTAAATTATCTGGTGTATTGTTATATACTCTTGAATTTTTAGGAACACTTGTTGTTAACCAAACATTACCTCCGATTATAGAGCCTTCGCCAACTGTTGTATTTCCTCCAAGGATAGTTGCTCCAGCATATATAATTACGTTATCTTCAATATTTGGATGACGTTTAACTCCTTTTACAGGATTTCCATTTTCGTCAAGTTCAAAGCTTTTAGCTCCAAGGGTAACTCCTTGATAAAGTTTTACATTATTTCCTATAACACAAGTTTCACCTATAACAACTCCTGTTGCATGGTCTATAAAGAAATATTTTCCTATTTTTGCACCGGGATGAATGTCAATTCCTGTTTTTGTATGTGCATATTCTGTCATTATCCTTGGAATTAGAGGTACTTTTAAATTAAAAAGTTCATGTGCAAGTCTTTGTATTGTAATTGCTTCAAGGTAAGGATAGCTTAAAAGAATTTCTTCTATGCTCATTGCTGCAGGATCTCCGTTATAAGCTGCTACAATATCTGTTGATAAATATTCTCTTACCTTTGGTATACTTTCCATAAATTTAATAGTTGCTTCATCAGCTTTTTCTTTACACTTTGTGCAATTTTTATTTTTATTTTCAAGGTCACACATATTTATGTATACTTCTCTGATTATACTGTTAAGCTCCATTGCTGCAGTATTTAATCTTTTTCTAACATATATGTTTATAAATTCATTATTATCCAAATCTTTTTCATATATGGTAGGGAAGAGTCCTGCTTCAAGATTCTTTATGATTTCGTTAACTTTTAATTTCATGCCAAAGCCGCTGATGCCTTCATCTGTAAGTTCTTTTTGATTAATTTCAACAACTTGGCTTGATATTTCTTTGCTTCTTGTTTCAAGCCATTGTTTCATGTTTATCATATTATGTCTCCTTTTTATTCTTCTAATAAAGGTAATGTTATTATAAATTCACTACCGACATTTTCTTTAGTTCTAACTCGTATCTTACCTTTATGATCCAGAATAATGGATTTTGCAATACTAAGCCCAAGTCCCATTCCGCCTGTTTCTTTATTTCTGGATTTATCTGTTCTATAAAATCTGTCAAAAATATTTTTTAGATCTTCTTCTTTTATGCCCATTCCATTATCCTTAATAGATAGTATAGCATTATTGTCTTTACTTTGTAAATTGATTTTTAATGTAACATTATTATTTGAATATTTTATTGCATTATCAATTATTATTCTTATTACTTCTATTATTCTAAATTCATCGGCATTAATATATATATTTCCTTCAATATTATTTATGAATGTAATATCAGGATGTGTTACGGTAAAGTCCTTTATAATTAAATTTACGCTGTCTGTTAAATTGACTTTATCAAAATTATAATTTATTTTCTTTTTATCATATTTTGCCAAAAACAATAATCTGTTAACAAGATTTTTCATGTTTTCTGCTTCAAAAATAATTGAATCAACACTTTCATCTAATATTTCTTCATCTTTTTTACCCCAGCGTTTTAACATATTACCGTATCCGGAAATAACAGATATAGGGGTTCTAAGCTCATGAGAAACGTCAGAAACAAATCTTTCTTGTTTTTCATAAGCTTCTTGGAAAGAATCAATCATTTCGTTTGTTGTTTTAGCTAGCTCTTTAAGTTCATATTCTGTTCCAGAAACATCAAGTCTTAGATCTAAGTTTTCTGCTGTTATTTTTCTTGTTGTTCTATTCATTTGATTTATTGGAGCTAGAGTCTTTCCAAGTTTCATTCTTCCAAGAATTAAAATAATTAAAGCTCCAAAACAAAGTACTATGGTAACAGGAGGAATGATAGTTGTAAATCTTTCTATAAATGGAGATGCTGAATAAAAAATAAGAAGCTTATATATTCCATTATCTGTCTTAATATTTCTTGAACTAACTAAGTAACCTTTATTTAGTAATGATATTCTAGGTAAGACTTCAAATAAATAATTATTTTTTAAATCTTTAATGTAAGTTTCTATATCATCATTTTTTTCTAATAAGTAATAATCTCCATTTGTATTAATAATGGAAATTATTGATTGTTTATATTTTTTTTCTATTTGTTCAATATTGGTTACTATATAATTTTTATCTTCGAATCTTCCATTTTTTAACATTGTCGTAACTGTACTATTAATTTTGCTACTTTCATTATATGCTTCTTTATATGTTGCTTTTAAAAGGGAAATAGATAGCACAACAACAGCTACTAAGGCAATTACCAAATATAGGTATGTATACCATAAAGCTGTTTTTTGTTTTATACTTTGACTATTTTTTCTTCTTTTTTTTTCTTTTCTACTATTCTTCTTCATCATCTTTAAATTGATAGCCTATGCCTCTTACTGTTCTTATATAATGTGTATTGTATTTTTGATCAATTTTACTTCTTAAATATCTTATGTAAACATCTGTAACATTTGTTTCTGATTCATAATCATATCCCCATACATTACTTACAATTTGTTCTCTTGTTAGTACAATATTTTTATTTATCATTAGATATTCCAAAAGCTCAAATTCTTTCTTTGTAAGTGAAATTTCTTCATTTTCAAAATGTGCTGAATAAGTATTTTTATTTAAAACTATTTTTCCAGCTTTAATAATTGCTTCTTTTTCTTTTTTTTCATTTTCTCTTTTTGATCTTGATAAAATTTTTCTTATTCTTGCAAGAAGTTCTTCTATTGCAAAAGGTTTTGTCATATAATCATCTGCACCTATATCAAGCCCCATAACTTTATCTGAAACATCTGATTTTGCCGTAAGCATTATTATAGGTGTTTGAATATTATTTGATCTAAGTCTTCTGCAAATTTCTATTCCGCTTAAATTTGGGAGCATTAGATCAAGTATAATAAGGTCAAATTTATCGTCCATGGCTTTAATAAGTCCATCTCTTCCTTCTGTGGCTATTGTTAAACTATAACCTTCATGTGTTAGTTCTAATTGTAAAAAACGTGCAATTTTTAATTCGTCTTCTATAAGTAATATTTCGTTCATTTTTTCCTCCTGATTACATTATGTCAATAATATTAAATCCTTCTTCATCTTTTGAAATTTTTGTATGATTAACGTATGTATTTACGTTTTTTATATTTTTATTTACTTTCTTTTTTATTTTATTTCGTCTATAAGGAATTACAACGTCTTCAATATTTACTAAATCCATTGTAATTGATGAATTTGTTATCATTATAAATACTAAGAAAAGCCCTATAAAAATTGATGGTATGGGAACAATAATACAAATTAAGATAGGTAATAATAATGGGATATCCATAATATTTTCATTCATATAATTTATTTTAAATCTATAACTTTTTTCTCCAAAACTTATTGATACAATATGTTTATATAGTCTTATTATATATCTTTCATCATAATTTATAATATATTCTAGAGCTTTTTCATAATTATTTCTTGAACGTATTAATGCTTTTTCACAAAAACCGTAATCTCTTCCTGTAGCATCTCTTAACATTTCAATTTTATTTTCATCTAACTTCATATTGTTCCTCTTTAAATTAAAATATATTTTAATTATAATATATAATCATATTTTATTAAATAATAATACAAATATATTAGATTAAAATTTGTTTATTATTAAAAACAAATTATATTAACTTGAGAATGAATAAAAAACAATGTATAATACAATTATTAAATAAATAATTTAGGAGTGTATTAATGGCATTTAATAAGAAAAATGTAACCATAGAATATATAGCTAATGCAGGAGTATTATTTGAAAATAGAGGTAAAAAAATATTAATTGATGGAGTTCATATTAAACCTGTACCACCTTATTTTAGTGTTAAAAAAGAAACAATGAAAAACATGATTAATGGTGTTGCTCCATATGATAAAATAGATATTTTGGTTTTTACCCATCATCACATTGAACATTTTGATGCTTTTTGTGTATGCGAGATTTTAAAAAATAATAGATTAACACAACTTATTTGTACTTGCACCGTTATGGAAAGATTAAAGGAAAGTGCAAATTTTGATCCTATTATTGTATCTCAAGTACATGAATTTGAAATTCCTTTTTTTAAATCAATTTTAGCAAGTATCAAGAATGTATCATTTGAAGTTATTTCTTTACCTCATGATGGTAAAAATTATGAAGATGTAGAAAACTTTGCTTATTATTTTGAATTTGGAGGAAAAACTTTTATGCATCTTGGGGATAGTGCACCTGTAGTTGAAAATTTTAAAGAAGCAGAGATTTTTGAAAAAGACGTTGATGTTTTAATTGCCCCTTTCCCTTATATTGCTTTAAAAGCAGGAAGAGAAATAATAAACAGACTTAATCCAAGAAGAGTAATTATTGTTCATTTACCAGATAAAAATCTTGATAAAGGTAATTGGCTATATAATACATTTAGAGTATTTAAAAAATATGAAAGAGAACTTTCTCCAACAGATTTCTTTACAAATCCAGGAGAAGATATGACAATAAAATAAAAAGAGCTTTTATAAAGCTCTTTTTTTATTCTACTTTTCCAAAATCAGAGAAAGGTAAAATTCTGAATACTATCTTTGATTTGAAATTTTCTCTTGGAATAAAACCTATTTCTTCAGATCTACTATCTTTTGAATTTGGTCTATTATCTCCAAGTACAAAATATTTTCCTTCAGGTACTGTTGTTAGAGGATAATCGTCATAAACCAAATCTTCTGAAATATAAGGTTCATATATTTGCTCTCCATTAACGTAAACTTTAGAGTTTTTTATTTCAACAGTATCTCCAGGTAATCCTATAACTCTTTTTACATAATCGTTATTTTCATCAATTTTTACCACTGCTATATCTTGGAACTGTGGATCAGAAATAATATAGGAAATTTTACTTGCAATAACTTTATCTGAATCATTTAATGTTGGATACATGCTTGTTTGTTTTACCATTACAGGTTCAAATATAAAAGTTCTTATTAAAAGTGCAAGAATTATTGCTATTAAAATGGTTAATCCCCAGCTGAAAATTTCTTTTATACCTTTAGTCATGTTTATCTCCCTAAAAAATAGTCTTAGTATAATATACTTCTAATAAATAAATTTGTAAAGGCTTTTTTGTTATTCTAATGAAAAATCTATAGGAGTTTGACCATGTTCCATAAGAAATTTATTTGCTTTTGAAAAAGGATGGCTTCCAAAAAATCCTCTTGAAGCAGATAAAGGACTTGGATGAGGGCTTGTTAGTATTAAATGATTAGGATTTGTTATAAGTTTCTTTTTTGAAATTGCAAAATTACCCCATAGAATAAACACGAGGGGTTTTTCTCTTTCGTTTAGTAAAGATATTATTTTATCTGTAAATTCTTCCCATCCTAAATTTCTGTGGCTTGCTGCATGATTTGCACGTACTGTTAATACTGCATTTAAAAGCAGTACTCCTTGTTTTGCCCAAGGTTCTAAACACCCTGTTGATGGACGTTTTATCCCAAGATCATCTTCAAGTTCTTTAAAAATATTAAGTAGGGAAGGGGGAGGAGCTACACCTTTTCTTACGGAAAAAGATAATCCATGAGCCTGTCCTATTCCATGATAGGGATCTTGTCCTATGATGCATATTTTTGTATCTTCATATGATGTATAGTGAAGAGCATTGAAAATGTCAAACATATCAGGATATATTTTATAATGTTTGTATTCATATACAAGTTTTTTTCTTATTTCCTTATAGTAGTCTTTTTGAAATTCGTCTTTTAATAAATCCTGCCAATCATTTTTAAATTCAATTGCCATTTTTATTCCTCCGTATTACTTTCGTTAATAAAATCATTTATGACTTTATAAGCTATTGTTATACCGCAAACACTTGGTGCAAATATCATGCTTGAAGGTGTTTTATATTTTTTGTTGACTTCATTTTTTGAATAACATACGGTAAGTTTCTTAATATTTCTTTTTCTTAATTCTTTTCTTATTATTTTAGCCATTGGACAATACTCAGTTTTAAAAATATCTGTAATTACAATATTTTCAGGAGAAAGTCTGTTTCCCATTCCCATTGATGAAATAATATTAATATTATTTTTATAACAAAAATCTATTAAGTCAATTTTACTTGTCATTGAATCTATTGCATCAATAACATAATCAAATTTATTATTTACAATTTCAGGAATATTTTCTTTGTTTAAAAAAGTCTTCAATTTAGTTATGTTTGCATGAGGGTTTATATCTATCATACGCTGTTTTAATACATCTACCTTATAATTACCTATTGTAGATTCTAAAGCTATAATTTGCCTGTTTAAATTCGTTATATCTACTTTGTCATTGTCAACTATTGTTATGTTGTATATTCCACTTCTTATTAATGATTCTGCGCAGTAACCTCCAACGCCTCCGCATCCAATTAAAAGAATATTTTTGTCTTTTAAATTTTCAACATTTTCTTTTCCAATAAGAAGCTCGTTTTTTAAAAATCGCATTTTGTTCTCCTTATAAAAATAACCACGGGAATACCGTGGCTATTTTTTATTGATTATCTTTTTTCCAGAATTTAATTTCCACATCGCCGATTTTCATTTCTACTTTTTCATATGGATTTGGAACTTCTTTTCCGTTTTCATCTATTACAGAATCTTTATATGTTGGAAGAATTTCTTCTCTTGGATATCTAGAATCTCTTTTAATTGTTCTTCCTGTTGAAGAGTCATTTATGATGGTCATATTAGGTTCTCTTTCCAATTGTTCTGATGTTGGAGCATATCTTCTGTATTGTCTTTTTGGTCTAGTTTGTTTTTCTTGTTTATTATCGTAAGGATTATCCATAGGTATTCTTGAAGAATAATCATTAGTAGGAATTTTTGAAGACTTTCTTTCTTCATCTTTTTCTAGTTTTGTTGTTATTGGTGTATATTGCTCTTTCTTTGTTTTTTCTTCTTCGTTATCAAATCCTGGAGTATAAGTCATATTAGGAATATTAGTCTTTTTTACTGGTGTTTTTGTTTCATCTTTTGGAGGTATCTTAGGTTGAACCTTTCCTCCCTTTACTTTAGCTAATTCTCCTGAACTCATAACGTAAATTCCGTTATCATCTATTTGAGGAGAAGATACTGCTTCTTCTCTTCTTGTAGTTGTTCCTTTTTTAAATTTATAATAAGGATTTTCAACTATTCTTCCATCTGTTATGATGAATGGACTGTCAACATCTACATCAGGCATAGGATTTACAGGATCTGATATTTTTTCTTGTTTTTGTTTTCCGACTTTATTTAAGAAATCTTTAGCATCTTGAATATTATTTCTTGAAGCTACGATAGGCTCTTGTGTAGATACTTCCTCATTTTCCTCATTTAACATATCTTTTTGTTGTTCATCTTCTTCATATTCAACAGTTTGAGAAAGATCTTCATTTGTTACTTCTTCTATTTCATTATCATTTTCATCTTCATCTTTAAAGAAATCATAATCAATTTCTTCATTATTTTCTTCTTCGTTTTCATCTTCTGCGATATCTAAAGATTCTTCGTTTTGTTTGATGTCATCTTTAGCTGTTGTATCATCTTCTGAAAGACTTCTAAGTTCATTTAATAATTCTTGAATTTCTTCATCTTCTTCATCATCACCTAAAGCTTCCGTTAATAAGTCTTCAAGATCAGAATCTTTATTGTCGTTTGTATTTTCATTTGCTGCTAATGTTGCACCTGTTGCAAATGCTGCAGCTTCAAGAGGTATATCAAAATCATCTTCATCATCAGCTTCAATTTCTTCGGCTATTTCTTCAATTTCTTCAGGTTCTTCTTCTTGATCATCAAGTTCATCTTCTGATAATGCATCATCTATAAGAGAATCTAAAGAATCATCTTCAGCAAATAATTCTTCTTCACCGGCATTGAACTCATCTTCAAGTTCCTTTAATAAGTCTTCATCTTCTAATTTTGCACCTTCTTCTTCTATTTCTGATAAATCTTCTTCATCATTTTCTTCTTCATCATCTCTTAAATCTTCTAAATCGAAGTCTGCAAAATAATCAGTTTCTTCTTCCGGTTCTTCATTTGATAATTCTTCTAATTCTTCATCTAAACTTACGTTTTCTGTAGTATCTTCAAAGTTATTATCATTAGATTTATTATCAAATATATCATCATTATCCATAGATGTATAATCTATTTCATTATCTGCTGATTCATCATCATATTTTTCTTCTTTTGCTTCATCAAGTAATGGAGCATCTTTTTTGTCTTCACTGCTTAATTCTTGCATGTATTGTTCATATTCATCTTCATCCATATATTCTGTTGTCATAATACTTTGAATGAAACCAAATGACGAAATTGCCATGATAATTGTTCCAGGTGTTAATACTTCCGCAAAAATTGAAGGTAATGGTAATGGAATAATTGCACCTAAATATTTCCATAGGAAAATTGTTGAATCTGTTGCAACGGACATTGTTGCGGCAAAGTTTGTGGTATATGTTGCTGCTGCATCTCCTAAAGCAATGTTCAAGGCTGATTCACTTACAGGCATTAATCCTCCGTTTAAAACGATAATTACAAAATTCATTAAGGCCCCAATTAAAAGTGCATAAACCCATATTCCCTCTAAATTTAAGAATAGTCCGATAAATAAAAGTATGTATGCTACTATTGTTATCCAGAAAGCATAATCATTTAAAGTTGTAACTCCAGCTAATGCTAAAACTTTTTGTGACATAAATAATATTATTGATACTAAAAAAATGTACCAACCTCTAAGACCTCCCACAAAAAAGTTTTTTATACTACCTTTTCTTATCAGTCCCACTATTATGGAGATAATCGCGATTTCAAGTAAAAACATAATTAATTCCTTTCTTAACTGTAAAAGCTAAAGTTTTTTCTTAAAAAAATATTTATAAAACGTTTATATTTCATACAATATTACAGTAGTGCCTAAGGGTAAAACCGTAGACACTACATTTTAACATTTTTTTTAATGAAAATTCAATAGTTTTTAACAATTTAGTCTAAAATTCAGGCTCTATTAAGCCATATTGACCGTCTTTTCTTTTATATATTACATTAACGGAATCTGTTGTTGCATTTAGGAATACAAAAAATACATGATCAAGTAATTCCATTTGCAATGCAGCTTCTTCAGGAAGCATAGGTTTTATTGCAAATTTTTTGCTTCTAACGATCTTTGAATTATCTTGTTCAATTTCATCCTCTTCTTCTTCATATCTGATTGAGTCCGTTAATTTCTTTTTAAGTTTATCTTTGTTTTTCTTTATTTGAGCTTCAAGTTTTTCAATGGCTTTATCAATTCCGTTTCTAACATCTCTGTCTGATACTTCAACTCTTAAAAATGTTGAATCAACTGTAAGTGTGATTTCAGTTGTAACAAGGCCTCTTACTTCGCTAATCATAATGCTTGCTTTAGGATCTTTAGGGAAATATTTGCTTAATCTGTCAAGCTTCTTTTCCGCTTCTTTTTCAATTAAAGCATAATCACCATTATAATTTTTAAATTTAATGTCAGTTCTCATGATCTTTACCTCGTTTCTTTAATTAATGCTTTCAGTGGTTGCAAGAGTTAAAAAATAAACTTCCTTTGCACCTGCTGATAATAATATTTCACTTAACAAATTTATGGTGCTTCCTGTTGTAAAAACGTCATCAACTATTAGAATTTTCTTGTTTTTTATTTCATTTTCTTTTTTATTTTAAAAGCACCCCATAAATTTGTTTTGCGCTTGGTTTTACTTAGATTTTTTTGTTCTTTTCTAGATAATGTTTTTATAATTAGATCGTCCCTTAACTCTTTATCTGTATTGTCTTTAAAGCCTTTGGCAATAAGATAAGCTTGATTAAAACCACGTTTTTTTAATTTTGATTTGTGAATTGGCACAGGTAGTATTAAATCTACTTCTTTTAAAAAATCTAAGTGATTGGTTTTTTCATATAAAATATTACCAAGACTAATGCACAAACCTTTATGTTTTTCGTTCTTAATTTTACTTATTATTTTTTTTGAATATTTTCCGTAATTCCATAAACTATATCCTTTTTTAAAAGAATAATTTTCGTTTTTGCAATTACTACAAAGTCCTTTTCCATATATTTTTTTAGAGCATTTTTCGCATCTGTTATTATCTTTAATCCACTCTAGTTTATCATTACAGTCTATGCAATATATATTGTCTTCTTTTAATAGTATTTTACCGCAAACACAACATTTTGTATTGTTTGGATAAAAAAACGTTTTTATTGTTTCTTTTATTAGTATATTAACATTATAACACGTTTTCATAAATTTTCTACTTTTTAATTGTTTTAATTGATATTTTTTTTGGAACAAATGGTTAGAAAATAAACGTTTTTTGCTTTGTTTTCTTTTAGTACTTTACTTATCTCGTTTATTGTAGATGAAGTTGTTAAAACATCATCAATTATTAATATGTTTTTATCTTTTATTTCATCTTTGTTTGTTACTTCAAAAGCTCCTTTTAAATTTTCTTTTCTTTGTTTTTCGTTTAAACCAATTTGATCTTTTGTTGCTTTTGACTTAACTACAAGATTTGATTTCATTGGAATATTTGAACTTTCTGAAAAGCCTTTTGCAATAAGTTTTGCTTGATTATATCCTCTTTGTTTAAAGCGTTCTTTATCTGATGGAGTTGGAATAATAAAGTCTATTTCATATAAAAAATCCACTTCATCTGTTTCTTCATATAATAGATTTCCAAGTTCCAAACAAAGTCCCTCACATCCTCCGTATTTAATTTTTTTTATTATTCTTTTTGAATATTTATCATAATTCCATATTGAAAAGCCTTGTGTGAAATAATTGTTTTCTTCTTTACAGCTTTTACATAAATTAGAATATGAAATAGGTGAGAGTTCTCTCGAACAAATTTCACATCTTTTTCCTTTTATCCATTCTATTTTATTATTACATTTTTCACAGAATATTTTATTTTTGTTTATAAATATTCTATTGCATACGCTGCATTTTGGTGTTTTAGGATAAAAAAATCTATTATAAGATTCTTTTAAAATATTTAAAATATCCATTTAAAATTCCTTTTATAAATATTGGTTGAGTCTTTCTTTTAACATTGTTTTTCTTTTATTTTTATAAGCATTTTTAATCATGCTTTTAAGTGCATTTACTTCTCCGATTAATATCACCATTTCTTTTGCTCTTGTAATTGCCGTATAAAGTAAATTTCTGTTTAAAAATCCGCTGTATCCTCCAAAAATAGGAATTATTACTGCCTTAAATTCGCTTCCTTGACTTTTATGTACCGTTATTGCATAAGATAGTGTTAGTTCATCTATTTGATCTTTTTGATATGTTACTCTCTTTTCTTCATCAAATACTATTTCAAGAGTTTGTTTCTCTTTATCTATTTTTTTGATTATTCCCATATCTCCGTTAAAGACACCTTCACCTTTTTTAAGAGTATTAATATCTGTCCATTTCATTTGATAATTGTTTTTTATCTGCATTACTCTATCATTTTCTCTAAAAAGAGTAAGTCCAAAATTTAATTCGTTTTTTTCTTTATGTTCCGGATTTAATAATTGTTGAACGGATTTATTAAGTTCGTTAACTCCTGCGAGTCCTTTTTTTAAAGGGGATATGATTTGAAAATCCTTTAATAAATCATAATTTTTCAAAGGTGTGTTTTTATAATTGTATATTATATTTAATATATTTCTTTTTATTTTTTCTTGAGATATTGTATTAATAAAATAAAAATCTTTGGCTTCTTTTTTTAATACTGGAAGCTGACCTTTGTTTATTCTATGTGCATTGGTTACAATAAGACTTTCTTTATCTTGCCTATAAATTGTGTTTAATTTTATTACAGGGAATATATCGCAGTTTATCAAATCTGCAAGTACGTTTCCGGCGCCTACTGATGGAAGCTGGTCTATATCTCCAACAAAAAGCAGAGATGTCTTAGGTTTTACTGCTTTTAAGAAAGCATCAAAAACCGTTATGTCAACCATACTCATTTCGTCGATTATTATATAATTACTGTCTATTTGATTATCTTCGTTTTTACCAAAAGATAAAAAATGTTCTTCCTGTGGTGTGTATTCATATTCAAGAAGTCTATGTATTGTTTTTGCTTCACTTTTGGTGGATTCACTCATTCTTTTTGCTGCTCTTCCTGTTGGTGCAGTTAAAGTATATTTTTTTCCTATGCTTCCAAGTATATAAATAATAGCATTAATTATTGTTGTTTTTCCTGTTCCAGGTCCACCTGTAATGATTGAAATTTTTGAAGTTATAGAAGTTTTTACAGCTTCAATTTGGTTTTTATCAAGTTTAATTTTATTGTTTTTTTCATATCCTTCGATTAATCTATCAAAATCAATTTCTTGTTTATTTATATCTTCAAAGCTGTTTATATACATAAGGTTTTTTGCACATTCGCATTCGCTTTCATAAAGCTGCTTTATAAAACATCTTTCTTCGTTATCTACTGTTTCCATTATTACACTGTCATCGAGAAATAATGTTTTTAAATGGTGATCTACTATATCTTTATCCACTCCGAGCATTCTGGCTGTTTTTTCTTCTAAATCATCTTTTAAAATATATGTATTCCCATCTTGATAACAATTGTTTAAAACATATTTTATTCCGCTTATAACTCTGTAAGGGCTTTCAAGTTCTATCCCCACACTCATTGCTATTTGATCTGCTCTTTTAAAACCTATTCCGTAAACATCGTCAATAAGTGCATACGGATTTGTTTGTATTATAGCTAAAGTATCTGATTTGTACTCACTATAAAGCTTTCTTGCATAGTTTGGTTTTATATTGTATTTTGCAAGCTTCATTATTACATCACGCATATTTGATTGATTTTTATACTCTATTCCTACAATTAATGCTGTTTTCTTTCCGATTCCTTTTACTTCGCATAATCGAATAGGGTCATTTTCCAATATATCCATGGTTTCTTCACCAAAATGTTCTACGATATCTTTTGCTTTTTTAGGTCCGATTCCATTTAACATTCCACTTGCAAGATAATTATATATTGAGTCTGTATCAGTTGGTATTATGATTTCTATACTTTCGACTTTAAATTGTTCTCCGTATTTAATGTGGTTTGTATATTCTCCACTTGCTTCAATGTCAAGTCCTGTCTTTATATTTTCAAAATAACCTACGATGGTTACAAGTATACCATCACAATCAACATCTGCTATTGTATATAAATTATCGGGATTATGATAAATTATCCTGTCTATTTTTCCTCTTATTTTATCGCTCATTTCTTACCTCGTTATAAAAAATTATATCATATTAAAACAAAAAAGAAATAATGACTATTGAAAAAATTAATATTATGGTATTATTTAAATATACATTGATAGAGGGAAAGATATGAAAAAAATAATTATTTTGTTATTTGTTTTGGTGTTTGGAATTATTCTTTTTTATTCCTTTAATGTTGATTCGCCAAATACAAATATAATTGATTATAAAGAAGTTCTTTATAGTATAGAAGATATTAATGTGATGGATATCAAAACAAGTGATAATATAAAAACAATATCTGGTAAAAAGGATATAATAGAATTCATAGATAAACTTGATATTGATGACTGGAAAGTTTACGAAAATGATGCAATGTATAAGGGGAAAGAAAACGAGAAAAATAACTTTTCTTATAACTATGTCTTAACCAACAAAAAATACAAAATAAATATTTTGGTTTCTGATAGTTATAATATTGTCAAATTTAAATCAGTAGATTGTGTAATGTGTTTTGAAGTTCCAAATGATGTAATAGAATATTTGCATGATATAAATTAAAAAGATGACATTTTATGTCATCTTTTATATTATATAAAATTTATATCCCATTCTAACTTTATCTTCTTTTATGTTTTTAAATAAAATATAAGTTTCTTTTTTTCCTTTTGTTACTGGATTTATGAAGAATTTTAATATATTAATCTTCTTATATATTTCTTTTGTTGATAGGGTTGAATATTCTTTTAAGTATTTATTTTTAAATTCTTCTTTTTTAATAATTTCAAATATCTTTTCTTTATTTACTGTTTCAATATCTTCTATAAAATCTTTATTTGGTTTTCTGATTTTCATATAAGATAAATAGTCGAAGCTTACTAAATTTTTAGCAAAATCATCATCAAAAGGTTTTAAGAAATAATATAAATGTTCATATAAGTCTTCTTTTGAAAGACTTCTTTTATATAGTTCATTTTTTGAAAAGTATATTGATAATTTTTCAAAAAAATCATATGGTGTTTTAGCGATTTTATCTACAAAATATTCAAGAGTATTATAAAAGTTATTTGAATTATAGTATTTATCAACTAAAAACTCTATATCTTTCAATTTTGAAAGATCACTATAATCCATCCATTTATTTGATAATATTTCGTAAGGTGTAAAGTTATTATATTTTAAATCATATTTATCTTTTGATTTTTCCATCATTGTTCCGTGAAGAACTTTTAAAAATCCCAGTTGTAACATATGAGGTTTTAAATTATACGCATAATTAAAACTTTTTTTGAATGATTCAATATCTTCATAAGGAAGTCCTGAAATCAAGTCAAGGTGAATATGGACATTGTCATTTTTTAAAAGTTTTGTTACGTTTTGACCTATTTTTTCTGTGTTTGTTGTTCTGTTGATTTCTTTTATGGTATTTTCATTTATGGATTGTAGTCCTACCTCTAACTGAAACATATCGTTTGGTGCACTTTGAAAAAGTTCTATTATTTCATCATCAAGTAAATTTGCACATACTTCAAAATGGAATTTAGTGTGTTTACTGTTATCTAAAATAAATTTAATTATTTCCTTAGCTCTTTTATTGTCAGCATTAAAAGTTCTGTCGATAAATTTAACTAAAGGTATATTGTTATTTATAAAAAACATTATTTCTTCTTTTACTTTTTCTACATCACGAAATCTTAGCCTTTTATCGAGCTCAGAAAGACAATAACTGCAGTTGTAAGGACATCCTCTTTGACTTTCATAATAAATTATTTTATTGTCAAATTCTTTCATATCCACATTTTTATATGGGAATATTACATCATTAAAATTTATATGTTGCTTTATATATGTATAATCTTTTGAATTTTTATCAAATACGTTTTGAATGTTTACTTCTTCGTTTTTTTGTAATTTGCTTAACAGTTTTAAAGTTATTTCTTCTCCTTCTCCGGCAACAATATAGTCTATGAAATCATATTTGTCAAAATAATCTTTTGCATTAAAACTTACTTCACTGCCACCGAATATGATTATTGCATCTGTAATTTTTTTTAGAGAAGATGCAATGTGTAAAATATATTCTATATTCCATATATAGCAGGAGAAAATATAAATATCGCTTTTTTGAGAGAATAAGTCATCCAAAACATTTTCTTTTGGCATGTTTATGTTGTACTGTTTTATCTCTGCATCCATACCTTTTGGTATAGAGTTATTGAATAAGTAATATATTGCAAGATTTGTATGCGTATATGCGCTGTTAATTCCAACCAAAGTTGTTTTCATATTTTTTCTCCTTTTTATGTAGATATATATAGTATATTATTTTGTTTTATTATTTCAAATATAAATATAAAAAAAGAACCGATAAGGTTCTTTTTTAATTCTTTTTAAACGTTGAATCTAAAGAATATTACATCGCCGTCTTCAACAACATAATCTTTTCCTTCGATTCTTGTGTAAGCAAGTTCTTTTGCTTTAACATCGCTTCCTGCTTCCATAAGTTTATCATATTTTGTTACTTCAGCTCTAATGAATCCTCTTTCAAAATCTGAGTGAATTTTTCCTGCTGCGCCCGGTGCTTTTGTACCTTTTTTAATTTGCCATCCTTTTACTTCTTGTTTCCCTGCTGTTAAGAATGTTATTAAATCAAGAAGTTTATATCCTTCTTTTATGATTTGGTCAAGTCCTGATTCTTTAATTCCAAGTTCTTCAAGAAACATGTTTTTTTCATCATCTTCAAGCTCGCTAAGTTCTGCTTCGATTTTTGCACAAACTTTTATTACTTCGATATTTGGATTTACTTCTTTTACATATTCTTTTAATGCTTTTACATAATCATTATCTTCAAGTAAATCATCTTCACTTACGTTTGCCGCATACATAATAGGTTTTGTTGTAAGTAAATCTTGGCTTTTTAAATATTCGCTTTCATTTTCGTCAAAATCATCTAAATTAATAAATTTCCCTTCTTCTAAAAGCTTCTTTGCTTTATCAAGAGTTGCAAGCATAAATTTTTCTTCTTTTCTTCCGCTTTTTGCTGCTTTTTGTACTGTTGCAATTCTTTTATCAATTAGCTCAAGGTCAGAAAATATTAGTTCGTAGTTGATTGTTTCTGCATCTCTTACCGGATCAATGCTTCCGTCTACATGAGTAATGTTGCCGTCATCAAAACATCTTACTACTTGAAGTATTGCATGTACGTTTCTGATATTTGATAAAAATTGGTTTCCAAGTCCTTCGCCTTTTCCGGCATTTTTTACAAGTCCAGCAATATCCACGAATTCAACTGTTGCATATACAGTTTTTAATGTGTCATAAAGTTTACTTAAATTATCTATTCTTTCATCAGGAACATTAACAACTCCTACATTTGGTTCTATTGTGCAAAAAGGATAGTTTTCTGCTCCTGCATTTGCTTTTGTAAGTGCATTGAATAATGTACTTTTACCTACATTTGGTAGTCCTACTAATCCTATTTTCATTTTTTTCTCCTTAATAATAATCTTTATAAAGTATATAATATAATTTTTGTTTAGTAAAGGGGAAGTTGTTTATCTTTTTGTTTATTTAGGAATAATAAATAGCTTTTGTATTGTATTTTATAGTGGGGTTTTATATTGTTTACAAAAAAGAAGGACTTTTTAGTCCTTCTAATTATATATGTTGGTTAAATTTTTATAAATGAGTTCCTTATATTCGTCATAAGCACCACTTAATCTTAAAGGATATAATCTTTCAAGAACCTCTTCGTGATACCATTTATGTTTATTTTTGTCAGGCTCGTTGAAATAACTCCATACCTTATCTTTATATGTTTCAAAATCTTTATCTATTTCACGAAGTTTTGAAAGTTCGTTTGATAAAACAAGTATTTTTATTTCTATATTTGCATTGTCGAGTTTATATAAAATATTTTTCTTTCCTTCACTCCAGTCTTTTTCGTTGTTGAAATTTTCTTCCATGTTCGTCATGAAAAGTATTTTTTCAGCTATATTCATTCCAAAATATTTTTTTATTTCTATTATATTTGAATCGGAATTTTTAACTACCCCATGAAGAAGAGCGGATATTAATACATTTTCATTACTTGTTAAAGATGAAGCAATAAGCATTGTTTCTAAAGCATGAGAAAGATAAGGCTTATCTAATATTTTTCTTTTCTTTCCCGTAAAATAGAAAATTGCATAATCAAGTGCTTTTTTTATGTTTTGTGAATAAATTAAATTTATGTCTTTCATGAAGAAGTCTTCTAATACTTCTGCTTCTGATTTAGAAATTTCAATATAATAATCGTCGTTTTCTTTTAATTCATATTCTTTAATTTCTAATCCGATTTCTTTTTTCCATGTAGTATCGTGTATGTTTATTGAAGATGTTCCAAGAATTGAATCTGCATAAATTTTATTTTCTTTTGTATAAAAGTAGAAGTTTACAAATAAGTCAAAAAATTTATTATTGCATTTAATAAATAAATCTTTTGTGTTTATATTTTCATTTAATTCTTTAAGTTCTTCTAGAATTTTAGAATAAAACCATATTTGTTCAAATTTTTCTGTTTCATATTCTTTATATATATTTTCACCATAAACTTCATAATCTCTTTCAAATTGGCTTAATTGCTCAAGAAGTTGTTTTAAAATTAGTTCTTTATTAGAAAACTCACATTCTTTTATTTTATTAAGTCGTTGTCTATAACTTGCTTCTAAGTTATTTAAGTATTTTATGGCTTGTTGCTTTGAAAGAGGATTTGTTTTCTTTTTTGTAAAATGTTCAATAAGAAGTTCTTTATCAAAAAATTCCAATTCGTCTGTATATAAGTTCATTTTTCTCCTCCTATGTTAAATTGTATCGGCGATTTTTAGTATCTTTTTAAACCAATTATTAATTGTTGAGCGGCTTATCGGAGGGTCAAACATATTAGATAGTTCATTTAAAGATGCTTGAGGGTTGTTAAGTCTCATTTTTGCCAATGATATAAGTGGTTCATCAAGATAGTCCATGCCGTATTTTTCTTTAATTTTGTTTATTGCATTAATTTGTTTAAGTGCTGTATTTATTGTTTTATCCATATTTGCCGTTTCGCAGTTTAATCTTCTGTTTACGTTGTTTCTCATTTCTTTTATTACTTTTGTGCTTTCTATTTCCAAAACGGCGTTATGTGCTCCTATATTTCCAAGTAGTTCTGTAATGGTGTTGGAATCTTTTGTATATACCACATATGCTTCTTTTCTCTTTATAAATTTTAGATTAATATTTATAGTTTTTAGTAACTCTATAAAGTTTTTTGCATACTGAAATTTATTAAATACAAATTCGATTTGATATCCTTTTTTCTTTGGATCGCTGACATAACCGCATGATAGAAAAACTGCACGAAGATAATGTCTTATTTCGCTTAAAGTTGGAAGTATATCTTTTTTTATTGTATTATTTACTTCGAATCCTGAGCTGAAATCAATAATATTAAAATAGTCTAGGATATTCATTGAGTCTTCGCTGTTTATTACAATTAAGTTGTATAAATAATGTCCTTTTCTAAGATTACTTTTTTTTGCTGCTATTTCAAGGTTTATGGAAAAAACGTCTTTAATTAGAGTAAAAATCCTTCTTGTGACAGAAGGGTTTTCGGTTTCAAATATCAAATTGAATTGTCCTCTTCCTTTTAGGGAAAGGAAACTTATACAGTGTAAATATCCATATATTTCACATTCTTTTTCGTAAAGGTTATTTAAATTGATATGGCTTAAATTATTTTTTATATCGCTGCAAAAGCTCATTTTTTCTCCTTAGTTTATTTCTACAAATGAATTTTCGTTATCAATTACTACATTTACATTTTCTGATGTTGATGTAGGGATGTTTTTACCTACAAAATCGGCTCTTATTGGTATTTGTCTGTGACCTCTATCAACCAAAATAGCAAGCTGTATTTTTTTTGGTCTTCCAAAATGAAATACATATTCAAGGGCTGCTCTGATTGTACGCCCGGTATACAAAACATCATCTACCAAAATAACTAATTTATCATTTATATCCGTACATATATCTTCAATTTTATTATCTTCTTTTTTTTCATCATCTCTAAATGGGGTTATATCCGCAAATGTAACCGGAACAATAGTGTCTTCCATACTGCTTAAGTGATTGGCAATCATCTTTGCAAGAGATACTCCTCCTTGTTTTACACCTACTATTACAGTATCTTCAACGCCATGATTTCTTTCAATTATTTCATAAGATATTCTTTTTATGCTTCTGTTTATATCGTTATTGGTCATTAAAATTTTCATGTTTTTCTCCAATAAAATATTTTGTTTTAAGTCTACATTATGTTATAATTGTAGCATATTTATAAAAAATTGTCCAAATATAGAGGTAATTTAATGAAGAGAATAAAATCATTTTTTATATATTTAGTAGCATTTTTGTTTTTTATATTGCTAACAGCATCATTTTTTAGTGATAGTTATTTGAAAGATTCTTTTTCCGTAGATTTGAATACAAAAACAATATATTATGCGTTTGCCGGAAATTTAGATGATTATCTTACAGGAAACATAACTGACGATAGTGATTTAATTACTTCTCAAAAAGATTATTCAACTACATATAAAGAAGGGGATAGTGGAGAAGAAGTTTTAAGTTATAAATTAATTTTATATTACTTGGATTTTCTTTCTGATTCTCCAACTAATACTTTTGATGGAACAACGAAAAATGCCGTTATAGAATATCAAAACAGCAGAGGTTTAAAAGAAACCGGAACTTTGGATAAAAATACCATGAAATCTCTTGATAGCGAAGTTGTTGAATACAAATCAGGAAAATCTAGTTCTGATATAGAAAAATATAATTATATTTTATATTATTTAGGATATTTGGAAAAACAACCTAATGCTAACTTTACGGCTGAAACAAAAGTTGCTTGTGAAGAATATCAAAAGGCAAAAGGGCTTTCTCAAACAGGAACAATGGATGCTCAAACGAGAAAGAGTTTGGATAGTGAGTCTTTAACTTATAAACAAGGACATAAAGGAGATATAATTAAATCTTATCAAGAAATTTTAATAAGACTTGGCTATTTGGATGGAACTGCAAGTGGTACTTATGATAAAAATACAACTGCTGCGGTAAAACAATATCAAACAGATAAAGGTCTTACAGTAAGTGGTAATATAGATGAAAAGACTGCTAAGTCTTTAGATACTGAAAATTAAAAAAAACAGACAGTTTAAACTGTCTGTTTTTTAATTTAAAAATCTACGTCATCAGGATTTGCGCATTGTCCTCCGCAACAAGGTATATTATCTATTGTTTTCATATCATCTTCACTTATTGCAAAATCAAAAACTTGACTATTTTCAAGTATTCTGCTTGGTGTAACTGATTTTGGAAGAGGAAGAATATCATGTTGAAGAACCCATCTTATACAAATTTGAGCTGTTGATTTATTGTATTTTTTCGCAAGTTCTACAAGTGTTTCGTTTTCTAAAACTTCTTTTCTTCCAAGTGGTGACCAAGCTTCTACTACTATATCATTTTCTAAGCAGTATTTTGCTGTTTCAATTTGAGCAAAACCAGGATGGAATTCTATTTGGTTTACCATTGGTTTGATTTTTGCAGTTTTCATAAGTTCATCTATATGATGAGGTAGGAATTTGCTAAGTCCTATAGCTTTAACTCTTCCTGTTTCATATATTTCTTCAAATGCTTTCCATGTATTAGCATTTATTTCTTCAGCATTATCAAATTGTTTTTTTTATTGCAAGCCAGTGGATTAAAAATAAATCAAGATATTCAAGCCCTAAATTATCCATTGTTTTTTCAAAAGCAGCTTTTGCACTTTCATATCCTCTGTCGCTGTTCCATAATTTGCTTGTTACAAAGATATCTTCTCTTTTAACTCCGCTTTCTCTTATGGCTTTTCCAACACCTTTTTCATTTTGATAAAAATAAGCCGTATCAATATGTCTGTATCCGATTTTTAAGGCTTCTTTTATTCCATCTTCCACGCTTTTCCCGTCAGGAGTTTGGAATGTTCCTTATACTATACACGGAATGTTTATTCCATTGTTTAATTTGAATGTGTCGGTTAATTTGTTCATTTTAACACCTCTTTCTTTATATTATTAAAAATTTTTATTTGCCTATAATAACTTTCACACCTTTTTCTTCAATATTTTTTACGTGTTTTTCATCTATATTGTCATCTGTTATTAATATGTCTATTTTTTCAATGCCGGGCACACAAAATTCGTTGCTCATACATATTTTTGAAGAATCCAATAATAGTATTTTTTCTCCATTCATTTCAAGAAGTTTTCTTAAAATATAGTTATCATAATCAACTCTTCCAATTAAATTATAATTTGCATTAAGTCCCATACATGAAAATACTATTTTATTTGGGTCAATTCTGTTTAGATTTTCTAAAAGAGGGAATCCTCTTATTATAAGGTAAGGCCTTACGGCTTCTCCTTCAAGGCAATATAAATGTGCTACATTTTCATTTTCCGTTGTTAAAATTTGTATGGACGGAGTAAATATTGTTGTGTTTTTTCTTGTTAAATGTTTATATGCCATATAACAAGAAGACCCTACATCAAAAAAGATAGAATCATTGTCATCTATTACTTCGTTAATCATTTTGGCTATTTTTATTTTTTTATTTGTATTTATGTTTGCATAAGAAACAATTGATGTTGGAGTATCTAATTCATTTCTTGTGATTGTTACTCCTCCGGATACTCTTTTTAATTTTCCTTCTTTATCTAAAATTTCCAAATCTCTTTTTATTGTTGAAATTGAAACTTGGAACATATCAGTAAGTTCATTTACCGATGCATAGCCTGCGTTTTTAACAAAAGAATATATTGAATTTAATCGTTCGATATTTTTTTTTGCCAACATTTTTACCTCTTCCTGTTCATTAATTTATTACAATATAACATATTTTTGAGCTAAAAGATACCATTTTTTTAATTTATAGATAAGAAAACGATATTCATTTAAAAATTATGAGCTAATTAGTTAATAAATATTGACAAAATGAACCTTTTAATATAAAATGCATTATATGGTTCACATATATTGTCTAAATAGTTCAAAAAAAATAAAGAAGTCCTTCATGTTTAGACAATATATAATTTTAATTTGGAATAATTAAAGGAGATAAAAAAATGCAAATTATACAAAATATTTTTACCTATATAATTGATATGGGTGCTTCTGTAATGATGCCTATTATATTTACGATAATAGGACTTATTATGGGTATTAAGTTTGGTGAAGCTATAAGAGCCGGTATGACATTCGGTGTTGGCTTTATTGGTTTAAATGCTGTTATAGGACTTTTATCAAGTACAATTTCTCCTGTTGCTACAGCATTGGTTGAAAATTTGAATTTTAAACTAACTGCTGTGGATGTTGGATGGGCGACAGATTCTGCTATTGCTTGGTCAACTTCTGTTGTTCCTTTTGTATTTTTGGCTATTATTATTACAAATATTGTAATGATAATGCTTGGATGGACAAAGACAATGGATATTGATATTTGGAATTACTGGCATGTATTGTTCTCAGCATCAGCTATATTATTAGTATGTGATTATTCATCTATGGCATGGGTAATTGCTATTGTTCAAGCAATGGTAATAATGGGAATTATGTTTATTATTGCTGACTGGACACAAGCAGATTGTGCTGAAGTATTTGGGCTTAAAGGTATTTCATTGCCTCACTGTCAATCAATGTGTAACTACTTATATACATACCCAATAGATTTGTTACTTGGAAAAATTCCTGGTATAAAAGATATACATTGGACAAGTGAAGGAATTGCTGAAAAACTAGGATTACTTGGTGAACCAATGATGATGGGATTTATTATTGGTGGATTTTTATCAGCTCTTGCACAATTTACAGCTTCTGAAGTTAATGTAGGTACAGCTGTTCAACAAATTTTAATTGTTGGTATGAATGTTGCTGCAGTACTTGTTTTAATTCCTAGAATGGTTTCACTTTTAATGGAAGGTTTAATGCCTATTTCTGAAGGTACCCAGGCGTTCCTTGAAAAAAGATTCCCTGGTAAAGAATTATATATTGGTCTTGACGCAGCAGTTGCTACAGGACACCCTTTTGTAATTTCAATAGGTTTATTGGCTATTCCAATAATACTTATTCTAGCTATTATCTTACCTTACAATACGGTCCTTCCTCTTGCTGACCTAGCGGTACTTCCTTTCTTTGCTGTACCTTGTGTAGTATCAAGTAAAGGGAACTTATTTAGAGGATTAGTAGAAATGACTGTTTTATGTATTATAGTTTTAACTATATCTACATTTGGAGCAGATGTTTTAACAGGTTTAGCAAGTGCAGCAAACATAACAGTACCTGATGGCGCTGCTAAAATCACAAACCTTGCTATCGGTGGACAATGGATAACTTGGGTACCATTTGTATTAGCTAAATTTATCTGTTTATAATTAAGAAAGAAAGGAAATATAACTATGCCATTATTATCTTCAATTGATAAATATAAAGACTACATGGGAGAAAGTCCAAGACCTGACGATTTTGATCAGTTTTGGAGGGATTCTTTAAAAGACTTGGAAGAAAACACAAAGTCTGGATACATTTTGAAAGAAAGAGATTTTTTGGAAAAGGGAATAGAGCAGTTTGATTTGTTTTTTGAAGGAACATTTGGTGCTAAAATTCATTGTCTTTATATAAGACCTAAAGAAATAAAAAATAAAATACCGGGGATTGTATTTTTTCATGGATATGGTTCAAGTTCAAAAGGACCTTTTGAATATTTACCTTATGTGTATAATGATATTGCTATTTTGGCAATGGATGTAAGAGGGCAGGGAGGCTACTCCACGGATCCTTGGTATGGAAACGGGCCTAGTTATTACGGACAGTACATACGTGGACTTGAAGATGACGATTTAACTAAACTTTTCGCGAGAAATATATATCTTGACGGTGTTAAAGCTGTGGAAACTTTAATGAGTATGGAAGAAGTAGATGAAACAAGGATAGGTATTAATGGTAAATCTCAAGGCGGTGCTTTAACAATCGCTTCTTCTGCTTTAGTAAAAGGTGTAAAAGTAATTACTCCTACATATCCTTTCATGAGCGATATAAAACATACAATAAAAGAAGATTTGCTTGATATTTCTCAATGTAATGAATTTAATGAGTTCTTTAGAAGACATGATCCAAAACACGAAAAAGAAGATGAAGTGTTTAGAAAACTAAGCTATGTTGATATACAAAACTTTGCAGATAAAATAACAGCAAAAGTTCACTGGACACTGGCTTTTAAAGATGAAAATTGTCATCCAAGCACTCAATTTGCCACTTACAACAAGATTAAATCAGAAAAAGAAATGGTTATTTATCCTGATTATGGACATGAGCCTCAGCTTTTATTTCAGGATAATGACTTATTCCAATTCTATTTGAAAAATCTATAATATAGCCTTTAAAATTAAAATTATTAATTAGTAAATATAAAGACAACTTTATTATATAAAGTTGTCTTTTTTATTTGGTTGACATAAATTTTTTATTCGGTTATTCTGTTTTAAAGGTACCTTTTAATAAAATATTAGGAGGTAAATATGTACCATTCAAGGTTTAGTTCATCACATTATAATGCCGGATTAAAATATGGTTTGAAGCTTAAAAATAACAGAAAATATATAGATGAAAAGTTAAAACTTTTAAATGCTGAAATGATAGATTTTGGCTTAAAATCCGCTATTATTTGTAAAAAAGAATACCCTGAATTTTTAGATGAGTTAAAGGGAATAAGTGATGGGTTAGAGGTAGATTTTAGTTGTTTTTCTTCCTTTATATTTTGTATGTATAATTTTATGTTTAATAATTATTGCAGTTGTTTTACTTTTAAAGATTGTGAAAATATTATTTTTGGAAGAAATAGTGATTATCTTGTTGAATTTAAAAATGTATGTGATAGTTGTTACTATCATTTGGATAATTCTTATTCTTTTGTGGGTAACACAACTGCAATGTCTGAAATTGAAGATGGCGTTAATGAGTTCGGTTTTGCTGCAGGTTTAACTTTTGTTTATCCTTCTTTAATAAAACCCGGTTTGAACGGTGGGGTAATAGTTAGAAATTTACTTGAAAAGTGTATGGATGTTAATGAAGGAATAGAAAAATTAAAAAATCTAACTATTTCATCTTCGCAAAATATTTTAATGGCTGATAGATATGGATATATGGCTTTGGTTGAATGTAATTGTGAAGATATAAACATAATAAGACAAAAAAATAATTTTTTATGTTGTTCAAATGATTTTAATTCTATTAAGATGAAAAAATATAGTTGTAGCATTGAAGATGAAATATATTCAAGGGAAAGATATAAAACGATGTATAATTTTCTTTTAAAACAAAAGAAATGTTCATTTGAATATGCAAGTTCTCTTTTAAAAGGAAAATATGGTTTTATGTGTGACTATGATAAACATTCAAAAATGGATACTTTATGGTCAAGTGTATATGTTTTAAACAAAAATGAAGCATATATTTATGATGGAAATCCCAAAAGGAAAACATATAAAGTAGATAAAAGATTAGAATATAAAGAGCTTTAAAGCTCTTTATATTCTATATTGGTTTCTTAAATAGTATTCGTATTTTTCTATATGAGCTTCTATATGTGATAAAATAAAGTCATTCTCTTTAGAAAAAAGTTTAAGATGATTAACAGATTCTTTTAAATTGTTTATTTTTTTATAAATCTTTAAAACGGAATTAAAATCTTTTTTATCTAAAGAAATAATATCCATTTCCACTTTAGACATTTTTCTTATAATGTCATTTTTTGAACTTTGTAAATCAACCTTGTAAATATGATTTTGATTTTCTTCTTTCTTCGTAATCATTTCCCTGCCCCCTTTGTTCATATGAACATATTGTTTTCTTTATTATATACAAAAACTTAATATTTTTTTTGTCGAATAATTGATATATTTTTGACAAATGATTATCTTTCATGGAATAAAATTAATAAAAGTCTTGTTTTTGTTTTTATTTTTCCTTTATAATAAAATGATTCAATAAAATATATGCTAAAAAAAATTTAACATGAGAGGTTATTTATGAATATTCAATGGTATCCGGGGCATATGGCAAAAGCTACAAGACTAATAAAGGAAGATTTAAAGAATGTAGATATTGTTGTAAAATTACTGGATTCAAGAGCTGTTATAAGAAGCGAAAATAATGATTTTAATAAAATATTAAATCAGAAAAAATTTATAAGAGTATATAACAAATGTGACTTGGCTGACGAAAAGGAAACTATAAAGTGGCAAAATTATTTTAAAGAAAAGGGTGAGGATGTTTTCTTTATAGATTCTATGAGTAAAAAAGGAATAAATGAAGTATTATCTTACTTAAATAATATTAAATCAACATTTAGAGCAAATAGAGAAGTAAGAGCTATGGTAGTAGGTATTCCAAATGTAGGTAAGTCGATGTTTATTAATTCAATAACAAAAAAATCCAACGCAAAGACAGGGAATAGACCTGGGGTGACACTTTCAAAACAATGGATAAAGGTAAAAGGAGAAGTTTATCTATTGGATACACCGGGAGTTCTTCCTCCAAAATTTGAAAATTTAGAAGATGGTGTGTGTCTTGCTTCTATTGGTTCTGTAAAAGATACAATTTTGGATAGAGAAGAATTATGTCTTAAACTTATTGAATTTTTAATTGAAAGATATCCTGATAAATTAAAAGAAAGATACAAGCTTGAAAATGTTGAAAAAATGCCTATAGAAGTTTATGAAGATATAGGAAGAAAAAGAGGATTTTTATTAAAAGGTGGAGAAATCGATTATTTAAGAACTGCCGTTACGGTTTTAGATGAATTTAAAAATGGTCTTATTGGCAAAATTTCTTTTGACAGGGTTTGTGATTTATAGGAGTAAAAAATGATAGATGTAAAAAATACAAAAGTCAGTGAATTAAGAAAAATCATAAATGAGATAAAGTTTGAAGAATATGAAGAATATATTGAAGTATTTAAGTCTGATGGAAGAAGAGAGCTTGAGAAGTTTGCTTTAAGGCTTCAAAAAAAATTAGATCAATATAATAAAGAGTTACAAAGACTTGAAAATATTAAAGAGTACGAAAATAGTCTTTATGATAAAGGTTATAAGCTTATTGCTGGAATAGACGAAGTTGGCAGAGGTCCCTTAGCTGGTCCTGTTGTAACTGCTGCTGTTATTCTTCCAAAAGACAGTAAAATAATGTATATGAATGACTCAAAGGCTTTAAGCTCACAAAAAAGAGAAGATATAGCTTTAAAGATAAAAGAAGAAGCTATAAGTTATGCTTATGGAATAGTTGATAATAATGAAATAGATAGAATTAATATTTTAAATGCAACTAAAAAAGCTATGCTTGAAGCTGTAAATAAATTAAATGTAAAACCTGATATGATTTTAATAGATGCCGTTCATTTAGATACAGATATAAAGCAGAAGTCTTTTATAAAAGGGGATGCGAATATTTATTCGATATCAGCTGCAAGTATTATTGCAAAAGTTCATAGGGATCATATGATGGATGAATATGCAAAGGAATATCCGGAATATGGGTTTGAAAAGAATAAAGGGTATGGAACTTTTGACCATGTTGAAGCCATAAGAAATATTGGACTTTGTCCTATTCATAGAAAAACTTTTACTGAAAATATAATAGATAGCAGAGTAAAACAAGGTAGAAATTATGAAAATGTTGTTATGAATTATTTGGTTAAACATGGATACAGTATTTTAAATAAAAATTATAAATGTAAATACGGTGAAATTGATATAATAGTTAAAAAGGATGATTTAATTGCTTTTGTAGAAGTAAAAGGACGTCATAAAAATATTATTGCACCTAAAAGCTATGTAGGAGAAGAAAAAAGAAAAAGGATAATAGACAGTGCAAAACAATATTTAAAAGAAAAAAATTTGAATGAAAAATTTAAAATTCGTTTTGATGTTGTGGAAATAACGGATAAATCAATGGGAACTTTTGATGTTAATGTTATAGAAGATGCATTTAGAGAAAATAAATAGTATATTATTGTCTGAAAACTTAATACTTTTCAAAATATTTAGAATATTTATTGAAAAGTATTTTTTTTTAGTGTAATATTGTATATAGTATATAATTTAGGAGGACATTTTTATGGAATCGATTTTGCTCGATAGAATAAGAAAGTTAAATGAGATATTAAAACTTACGGCCGTAGAAGTAGTATCTTTTGAAGAATTAACAAATGAGTTGAGTAAAATTTTGAAGGTAAATGTATACATATCAGAAAATGACGGAACAATTCTTGCTTATTCAACAAGTGACAGATTTAAATGTGATTTGACTTATTATCCTAATGAAGAAGCACATTTTCCTCAAAATTTCACAGAAAAATTACTTTCTTATACAGACACAGTAGAAAATATATATGAAGAAAGTCCGATTTGTACTTTTGGAAGTCAAGGACCTTGTGTTTATAAAGACAGATATATGACCATCGTACCTATAAATGGTCTAGGCGAAAGAATAGGTACATTGTTATTTAGTAAATATGGCGGAAAATTTGATGACGATGAAATTATATTATGTGAATATTCTGCTGCCATAGTTGTTATGGAACTTTTAAGATATATTCAAGATCAAAGAAAGAAAAATACCGCAGATATAGCTGCAGCAAAAATGGCTCTTTCAACTTTATCATATTCTGAAGTTGAAGCCGTAAAGATGATTTTTAAAGAAGTTAAAAATGAAGGAGTCGTTGTTGCAAGTAAAATTGCCACAGAAGCTCAAATTACAAGATCTGTTGTTTCAAATGCACTTAGAAAGCTTGAAAGTGCAGGCATCATAGAAACAAGATCTCTTGGTATGAAAGGAACGTATATAAAAATAGTTAATCAAGAATTAAGAGCTCAATTAAATAAATAAAAAGACACTCTTTTGAGTGTCTTTTTTATATGTTATTTATATATTTTGTTGTTATATTATAAATTTCATCTTCATCATTTGCATTAAGTAGATTTTCCATAGCTTCTTGATTTTGTGTCATATTAATAATACTTGACAATAGAGGGATTTGTTTTTTACCATCTGTAAATACAAGACCAAAAATATATTTTACATTTACTGTTTTATCATTTGATGCCATTTCTTTAAATTCGATATCATTTTTTAGTTTTAAAATAATTATACATGGTTTTATTACATGTTCTGGATCTGTATGAGGAATTGCTATTGACCATGGATGTATAGTTAAACCTGTTGGGCTTATTTCTTCTCTTTTAAGTAAGGCGTTTGTGTATGTGTCTTTTACATAATTTTTTTTGTATAGAAGTTCTCCTAATGTTTTAAGTGCATCCTTATAATCATTAACTTCAACGTTTAAGTAAATATTTTCGTGACTAATCATTTTAAATTATGTACTCCTTTTCGTGTTTTTATATAATTTATAATAAATGCTATTATTTTTAATTCAAATTATTGTTTTCCGTTTTTTAAGGAAAATAATAAAATATATTCTTTTTTTGTTTTTCTAATTGCATAAGAATTAATAATATATTGGCAAATAAGTTATTTTTTTTTCTAATTTTAATAATTTCATATATATATTTAAAGTTTCCTATGTTGAATGGAAGAATTATGTTTGTTTCTTTTTTTTCTTAAAAATATAATAGCCATAACAACATTATGGAGGTTATATATGAAAGCAGCAGTATTAAACGGAGTCGAAGATTTAAAAATAATGGAATTAGAAACTCCAAAAGCTAATGACGGTGAAATTATAATGAAAGTAAAAAGTGCACTGACTTGTGGAACCGATGTAAAAACTTTTAGAAGAGGTTATCCAAACTTGGCATTTGGACATAATGAAGTAGCATTTGGACATGAAGGAAGCGGTATTGTATATGAAGTTGGAAAAGGCGTAAGCGATTTTAAGATAGGAGATAGGATTGCGTCACATAATACAGCACCTTGTCATTCTTGCTATTCATGCAGAGTTGGAGATTATAGTATGTGTGACGATTTGAAGTTAATGAAAGGTACATGGGCAGAATATGTAAGAATTTCTGCTGAAATCGTAAAAGAAAATGTGTTTAAGATACCTGATAATATGTCGCATAAACAAGCCGCATTGTTAGAACCTCTTTCTTGCGCAGTATATGGAGTGGATTTGTCTGATATAAAACTTGGTGATTTAGTCGTTGTAAACGGATGTGGACCGATAGGACTTATGATGCTTAAATGTGCAAAATTAAAAGGTGCTACTGTTATTGCTTGTGATTTTACTGATTTAAGACTTGAAACAGCTAAAAAACTCGGAGCTGACATGGTGGTGGATTTAAAGGAAGTTGATGATCAAGTTGAGGCTGTAAGAGAATTAACTCCTTATTCAAGAGGTGTTGATGTTGCAATAGAAGCGACTGGAGTTCCTGAAGTATGGAAAAAAAATATGCTAATGGCCAGAAAAGGCGGAATGGTTATGGAGTTTGGAGGGTGTAAACCAGGTACAACCATAACAGTAGATACAAAATTACTTCATTATTCTCAGCTTACAATTAAGGGGGGTTATTATACCACACCTAAACATGTAGGAATGGTTTTTGAACTTATTAAAAGAGGAGAATTTCCTGAAGATTTAATGATAAACAAAAGCTTTAAACTATATAATGCTTTAGATGCGCTTCTTTCTCATGCTAATGGGGAAGTAATAAAAAATGAAATTATTATAGATTAATTTTAAGACACTTTCTAAAGTGTCTTTTTATGTTTAAAATTTTATTGAAAAAAATAATGAAAAATTACATAAAATAATTGACAAAATTATGAAAATAATATAATATAACTATTAAGTTAGTTTATGCTAACTGGTTACTTCCGTAAAAACAAAGAAAGAGAGAATTATTATGAATTTAAATGAAGCTATTGTAGGAGAAGAATATATTGTAAAAGATATAAATAGTGATGATGATGAATTAAATAGCTTTCTTTTTTCTTTAGGTTGTTATAGTGATGAACCTATAACAGTAGTTTCCAGAAGAAAAGGCGGGAGTGTTGTTTCTATAAAAGATGGGCGTTACAACATTGATAAGGACTTGGCAGATTTGATAATTATATATAATAAATAATAAGCGGTATATCCGCATTATTTTTTAATATAAGGTTAGCTTTTGCTAACAATAAATAATAAATTAAAGAGAGGAATAAAAATGAGAATTGCGTTAGCCGGAAATCCCAACAGTGGGAAAACAACAATGTATAATGCGTTAACCGGAAAGAATGAAAGAGTTGGTAACTGGGCCGGTGTTACCGTAGATAAAAAAATAAGCTCTATCAAAAAGAATTTCTATTCAGGATCAGAAGAAGTTGTTATAGTCGACCTTCCTGGTGCATATTCAATGTCACCATTTACATCAGAAGAAAGCATAACAAGTAGTTATGTAAAAAATGAAAATCCTGATGTTATTATTAACATTGTAGATGCAACAAATTTAAGTCGTAGTTTATTTTTTACTACTCAGCTTTTGGAACTTGGTATCCCTATGGTTGTAGCACTAAATAAAAGCGATTTAAATGAAAAGAAAAAAACAAAGATAGATACTTCTTTATTATCTGAAAAGTTAGGTTGTCCTGTAGTAGAAACAGTATCTATTATGAAAAATGATAATGGATTAAATGATGTTGTTGAAAAAGCAGTTTCTTTAAAAGGTATAAGTCAAGTTGCACCTTATCATCAAGGAGATATTGATTTACATAGTAAAAGTGAAGTTGAAACAGCAGATAAAAAACGTTTTGCTTTTGTAAATGATATTGTTAAAGCCGTTGAAACTCGTACTGTACTGACAAAAGAAAAAAATAATCAAGATAAAATAGATGATATATTAACGAATAAATGGCTTGGTATTCCGATCTTTGCCGTTGTAATGTATTTAGTATTTGATATTTCACAAGCAAAATTAGGTCCATTATTGGCTAATATATTAGTAGGTTGGATTGAAGCTTTCAAAGGTTATGTTGAAACATTGGTGGAAGGTGCATCTCCTTTTATTCAATCTTTATTGCTTAATGGTATTATAGATGGTGTTGGTGCTGTTGTAGGATTCCTTCCTCTTGTAATGGTAATGTATTTCTTAATTGCATTACTGGAAGACTGTGGATATATGGCCAGAGTAAGCGTTGTTATGGATCCTATATTTAAAAGAGTAGGGCTTTCTGGGCGTTCTATAATTCCTATGGTTATCGGTACAGGATGTGCAATTCCTGGTATTATGGCTTGTCGTACAATTCGTAACGAAAGAGAACGTAGAGCCACAGCAATGTTAACACCTTTTATGCCTTGTGGTGCTAAACTTCCTGTAATTGCTTTGTTTGCAGGAGTATTCTTTGCAGATGCTTCTTGGGTAGGGACTTTAATGTATTTTGTAGGTATTTTATTTGTTTTCCTTGGAGCTTTGTTGGTTTTAAAAATCACAGGACATAAATATAGAAAATCATTCTTTATTGTTGAACTTCCTGAATATAAAGTGCCAAGTTTAAAAAGAGCAGTACTATCTATGTTATCAAGAGGTAAAGCATATATTATAAAAGCGGGAACAATAATTTTAGTATGTAATGCAGCTGTTCAACTTATGCAAACATTCAACTGGAGTTTACAAGTTGTTCCTGAAGGAATGGAAAGTACATCAATACTTGCTACGATTGCATCGCCATTTGCAATATTATTAATTCCTTTAGGTTTCGGTGTATGGCAACTTGCAGCAGCGGCAATAACTGGATTCATTGCAAAAGAAAATGTTGTTGGAACATTAGCTGTTGTATATGGTCTTACAAGCTTTATTGATACTGATGAACTAGCTTTAGTATCAGGTGCAAACGAAGTTGCATTGGCAATGGGGCTTACAAAGGTAGCAGCTCTAGCGTATTTAATGTTTAACTTATTTACTCCTCCATGTTTTGCAGCTATTGGTGCTATGAATTCTGAAATGCAAGATAAAAAATGGCTATGGGGTGGTATCGGACTACAGTTTGCAACAGGATATACAATTGCTTTCTTGGTATATCAATTAGGAACATTGTTTACAACAGGTTCATTAGGCGCAGGTTTTATTCCTGGATTAATTATAGTAGTAGCAATTGTAGCTATTATTGCTACATTAATTAAAAGAACAAATATTAAAATGCAAGAAGTATACAAATTAAATTAATGAATATGGAGATATAGTTATGATAAATATTATTGTTACGGCTGTCATCTTATTAATAATAGGTTTAGCATGTACATATATTATCAAAGAGAAGAAAAAGGGGACAAGATGTATTGGTTGTCCTTCGGCAGGTTCATGTCAAAGTAAAAAATGTTCTTGTCATAATCATGAATAAGAAAATTTATAAAAGGAACGAAAAATTCGTTCCTTTTTTGTGTCTATTAATTAATTTATATATTTTGTATGTAAATATATATAAATAGGAATAATAGTATGTGTACCTTTGTTGACTTTTAAATATATATATATTAGTATTAGTTAATAAAGAAAAAGAGGTTTTAAATGTATAATTTAGGAAAAAACGAATGTAAGAAAATTATATTGTTAATAACTTATGCAATACTGTTTTATTATTTTGTAACAAATTTTAGCAGTGTGTTAGGTGTGTTAAGCACAACTTTAGGTATTTTATCTCCTTTTATAATAGGGTTTGCTTTAGCTTTTATACTAAATAAACCTTTCGTATTCTTTAGGGATAGAATTCTTGGAAAGTTAGAGGATAAAAAGAAGAAAAAAGAAAGACTGGGGCTTAGAGCCGGAATTGCAATATTATTGGTGTATTTATTGGTTATCATATTTTTAGTTTTAATATTTTCTTTTGTTCTTCCACAGCTTGTAAAAAGTATTTCAGGGCTTATAAATTATATTCCTCAATATTCAAAAGAATTATTTAATACAATTGATAATATGGTAGATAAAGTGATAATAAATGAAGCGATGCTAAATACTATTGAGAAAACAAGTGCTTCGATTGCTTCAACTATGAAAACAGTTCTTTCAAATGCTGTACCGGCAATTGTTTCTTTTATTTCAAATTTTGCATCTAACGTTATAAATATTGTTATTGCTGTTATAGTATCTATATATTTATTATTTGATAAAGATCATTTGAAATATCAATATAGAGTTATTGTGAGAGCCTTTTTAAGTGAAAAAAATGCAAATAGAGTATTACGTGTTACAGAACTTACATCTAAAACTTTTTCCGATTTTATAGGAGGACAAATTATAGATGCAATTATAATTGGAGTTTTATGTTCAATAGGACTTGCTGTATTAAAGGTTCCTTATGCTTTATTAATCGGTACTATAGTTGGGTTTACCAATATAATTCCATATTTTGGACCTTGGATAGGTTCGATTCCAAGTGTGTTTATTTTATTTATGGTAAAACCTATGTATGCAATTATATTTATAATATTTGTTGTTATATTGCAGCAAGTCGATGCAAATATTATTTATCCTAATGTTGTAGGAAGCTCAGTTGGTCTTGGAGCGTTATTTGTAACTTTTTCAATTATTGTAGGTGGAGGTTTGTTTGGGCTTGTTGGAATGATTTTAGGAGTTCCTACATTTGCAGTAATATATACGTTAATTAAGGAAAAAGCATATAAAAATTTAAAGAAAAAGAATATTACAAAAGTATAGTAAACCTTGACAAATACAGGTTAAAAGATATAAAATAATATTTTAGAAAAGATAAAGGAGATGCACGATATGTTTACAATGATAAATCCCCCTATAAATGAACTTTTAGATAAAGTAGATAATAAATATGTTCTTGCAATGCTTGTTGCAAAAAGAGCAAGAGAGCTTTATGAAGGAGATGAACAACTTGTTGACGAACATTTTGTAAATCTTATTACAACAGCAGTTGAAGAAGTATATGAAGATAAGATTGGATACTATTTAATTGAAGAAGGAGATAGAAAATATAGAGTACACAAGAGTGTTGATTTAAACGAAATGTTAAACAATTCTTTATAATTAATACAGGACTAACTTATGATAGCAAATGTTTTGATTGATACCTTAGGTGTGGTAGGAGATAAAATATACGATTATAAAATACCAGATAATTTAATAAAAGATATTGAAATAGGCAAGAGGGTTCTTGTCTATTTTGGTAGAGGTAAGAATTTAATTCCTGCTTTGGTTATAGGTATAAATGAAAATAGTGAATATGAAGAAAACAAAATAAAAGACATAGTAGAAGTTTTGGACGAAGAAGTAATTGTTCATCAGTATTTAATTGATTTGATTAAATATATGAGGGACAATTATTTTTGTACCTATATTGATGCATTAAGATGTGTTCTGCCTTCGTTGGAACAAGTGAAAAGAAAAGAAACTTATTCATTAGTTGAAAATGATAAACAAATAGATGAAAAATATGGGTTAATTATAGATTTAATAAAAAAGAGAAACTCTCTTGCAAGTTTCGATTATTTAAAGTCAAAACTTAATTTATCCAAAAGTGAATTAAAAGAAGAAATATCATATTTAGTTAAAAAGGATATTATTTCAAAACAAGTATCATATTATATTCAAGAAGAAAAGAAGCAGGAAGTTGTTTCTTTAAGCGGAAAATTTGAAAATATTGAAGATTATTTGAAAAAAATAAGAGCAAACGCCATAAAGCAAATTAGTGTAATAAAAGCTCTTGAAAAAGGAGAGCTTTATTATGAGAAGTTAACTAAACTTACAGGTGCAAACAGAAGCATTATAACAAAATTATCTGAAATGGAATTAGTTAGTACTTATTTTATAGATAAAGATGATGAATTTGATTTAAGTCTAAAAGAAGAACATAAAGATGTTATTTTAAATGAAGAACAACAAGGAGTATTAGATTCATATTTTAATGAAAAAAATACAAATAAATTTCTTCTCCATGGAGTTACAGGAAGCGGTAAGACAGAAGTATATATAAAAATGTTTAAAGATCAGATAAATAAAGGGAAACAGTGTTTGTTTCTTGTTCCTGAAATTGCCCTTACACCTCAAATGATGAGAAATATATATTATAGATTTAATGGTGAAGTTGCAATTATGCATTCAAAACTTTCAATGTCAAAAAGGATTAAAGAGTGGGACAGGGTACGAAGCGGGAAAGCAAAAATTGTTTTAGGGGCAAGAAGTGCGTTGTTTATGCCTTTTAAAGATCTTGGTCTTATGGTTATCGATGAAGAACATGAAAATACTTATAAGTCATCTCAAACTCCAAGATACGATACAATAGATCTTGCAAATTTTATTTCTGATAAAACAGGTGCAAAACTTGTTCTTGGAAGTGCTACTCCAAGCATAGAAAGTTACTATAAGGCTTTTAGAGGAGAATATAGACTTCTTGAGATGAAGAAAAGAGCTAACGGAAAAGATTTTCCTAAAGTTCATATTGTAGATATGACTGATGAAATGAGAAACGGAAATAGATCTCCAATCAGCCGTTTGTTGAAAAAGGAAATAGAATTAAGATTGAAAAAAGGAGAACAAAGTATTCTTTTTATGAATAGACGTGGATTTTCTACATATGTATTTTGTAGAAAATGCGGGTACATAGAGCAGTGTCCAAACTGTGATGTGTCACTTACCTATCATGCAAATACAAATTCTTTAAAATGTCATTATTGTGGATATGAAAAAAGTTCTCCAAATATTTGCCCTGAATGTGGAAGTGATAAAATAAAAAGAGCGGGGACAGGAACACAAAAAATAGAGTCTAATGTAAGAAATATGTTTCCGGATGCAAAAATTTTAAGAATGGATTTTGATACAACCAGAAAAGCAGGAAGCATGGAAAAAATACTTTCTGATTTTAGAAATAATAAGGCGGATATATTGATAGGAACGCAAATGGTTGTTAAAGGTCATGATTTTGCAAATGTGACTTTGGTTGGTATACTTCTTGCAGATACCGCACTTAATTTCCCTGATATAAATTCACCTCAAAGGACATTTCAGCTTTGCACTCAAGCCTCAGGAAGAGCAGGAAGAGCAAGTAAAGAGGGAAGCGTAGTAATGCAGACTTATTCTCCTAAGAATAAAACATTGGTATATTCTTCAATGCACGATTATAAAAAATTCTATGCATATGATATTGATTATAGAAAAAAGATGAATTACCCTCCTTTTTCTGAAATTCTAGGAATATTCATTGCAAATGAGTCGGAAGCAAAAAGTAATGAAGATATAAATTTCGTATATAATAAAATAAAAGAACTTTTAAAAGAAAAACAAAGAGAAGACGTAAAGCTTTATCAGCCTATGGAAGCTTTTATACATAAATTAAAAAATAAATATATTATGCATATACTTTTAAGGTATAATGTAGATGATGAAATAAAAAAAGATATTAGAAAAATTTTTAGTGAAGTAAATAAGGAAATATCTTCAACAATATTTGCTGAGATAAATCCTGTTACTTTGTTATAGGAGGAATATATGGCACTTAGAACAATAAGAACAAAAGAAGATGAAATTTTAAGAAAGAAAAGTAAAGAAGTAAAAAAAATTACGCCAAGAACTCTTGAACTTATAGATGATATGCTTGAAACAATGTATGATGCAGAAGGTGTTGGTCTTGCTGCTGTTCAAGTAGGGGTTCTTAGAAGAGTTGTAGTTATAGATATTGGGGATGGTCCTGTTATACTTATAAATCCTGAAATTATAGATAAAAGCGAAAAAGAATACCTTGAAGTTGAAGGATGTCTAAGTGTTCCGGGAGAACAAGGTTTTGTATTTAGACCAGAAGAAGTTACCGTTAAAGCTTTAGATAGAGACGGAAAAGAACAAATTATTGAAAGTAAAGAAAGATTTTTCTCTAAAGCAATTTGTCATGAACTTGAGCATTTAGATGGAATATTATATACAGATCATCTTGTTGAACCAAATGAAGAACAAATGAAAGAAATTATAAGACAAAGAAAAATTGAGCAAGAGGACGAAGAATAATGAGAGTAGTATATATGGGAACTCCTGAGGTTGCTGTTAAACCTTTGGAAAAACTTATTGAAAGTAATCATGAAGTATTACTTACAGTTACACAACCTGATAAGAAAAATTCAAGAAGAGGAAATAAGGTTATATTTTCTCCTGTTAAACAATGTGCTATTGATAACAATATAGAAGTATTTCAACCTCAGAGAGTAAGTGATGAAGAAAATTATGAGTATATAAAATCATTTAATCCTGATGTTATTGTTGTTTGTGCTTATGGACAAATTGTAAAGAAAAACATACTTACACTAGCAAAATATGGAGCAATAAATATTCATGCATCCCTACTTCCTCATTTAAGAGGAGCAGCTCCTCTTCATAGAGCAATTATGCAAGGGGATAAAGTAACAGGTGTTACAATTATGCAAATGGATGAAGGTCTTGATACAGGAGATATGCTTTTAAAAGGTGAAATAGAAATTGATGATAAAATGAATGTAGGAATTTTACATGATAAAGTAGCTTTGCTTGGAAGTGAACTTATAGTTGAAGCTTTGGATAAAATAGAAAAAGGCGAAATTAATCCTGAAAAACAAGATGACAGTAAATCTAGTTATGCAAATAAAATTTTAAAAGAAGATTGTCACATAAATTTTGATAATAATGTAGAAGATATATATAATATGATAAGAGGATTAAATCCTTTCCCTCTTTCATATGTAAACTTAGATGAGAAAAACATTAAAATATATGAAAGTATCATTAAAAAAGAAGAAATAAACGAAAAATGTGGTACAATTCTCTCATATAGTAAAAAGGATAAAGCGATTTTGGTTGCTGCAAAAGATGGTATTGTCGGTATTAAAGAACTTAAAATGCAAGGTAAAAAGAAAATGGATGCAGCAAGTTTTTATAACGGCAACAGAGATATCATAGGCAAGATTTTTGAATAAAATAAAAAGGAGATAAATATATGTTTTATAGTTATTATTATGGAGGATATTTTATAATTTTACTTCCTGCTATTATTCTTTCACTTTATGCGAGCATAAAAGTAAATTCAACTTTTAGCAAATATGCAAAAGTTCGTAATAGCAGTGGACTTACAGGATATGACTGTGCAAGAAGAATTCTTGATATGAATGGTTTAAGTTATATTCCTATTGAAAGAGTTTCAGGAAGTTTAACTGACCATTATGATCCTGGTAAAAAGGTTTTAAGATTATCTGATAGTGTATATGATGCAGATACAATATCAGCAATAAGTGTTGCTGCTCATGAATGTGGTCATGCAATTCAACATCAACAAGAGTATGCACCTTTAAGTATTAGAAATGCTATATTTCCTGTTGTTAATATAGCTTCATATGCTTCATGGATATTTATTGTACTTGGAATAGTACTTAGTTCATTCTCATTTCTTGTTCCATTTGGTATAGCTTTGTTTGCAGCAACTGTTGCATTCCAACTAATTACATTACCGGTTGAATTTGATGCAAGTAACAGAGCTGTAAAAATATTATCTCAAACAGGAATGGTATATGGTGGAGAAGCTAAGGCTGCAAAAAACGTTTTAAGTGCTGCTGCTCTTACTTATGTAGCTGCTGCGTTATCTGCAGTTTTACAACTTCTTAGATTAGTTTTAATTTTTGGTGATAACAGATAAAAATAAAATAAAGGAAATAAAAATTTATGGCGAAGAACATTAAAATCTCACCTTCAAGGGTGAGTGCGTATAAAGTATTAAATGAAGTATTTTTAACGGGTGCATTTAGTAATATTTCTCTTACAAAGCATTTAAGAGCAATAAATATTGAAGCTGACAGGAGACTTTGCACAAATATAGTTCATGGAGTAATAAAGAAATTTAACAAACTTGAATATATTTTGTCAAAGCTTTCAAAAATGCCCGTAAATGAACTTGATGAAAGAGTTAAAATAAGCATTTATATAGGTTTATATCAAATAGTATACCTTGATAAAATCCCGGAATATGCACTTGTAAATGATAGCGTTAATTTAGTTAAAATGTTCGTAGGGAAAAAAGCTTCTGGGTTTGTAAACGGGGTTTTGAGAAATGCTTTAAGGAAAAAATATGAATTAAAAGAAATAACTTTTAGTGATTATTATGATATAATGAATTATGAATATGGATTTAAAAGAGCTTTGGTTGAAAAGCTCTTATTGTCATATAATAAAGAAGAACTTCTTGAATATGCAAAATTTTCTATGTTACCTCCAAGTTTATCTCTTAGAGTAAATAATTTAAAAACAACAAGAGACGAACTTATTGAAAGATTTAATATGAAAGGTTTTGAAACAAGAAAATCTTTTGTTCCTGAAGGGGTTGAAATTACATCTTCTCTTAATGTGACATTGACGGAAGAATATAGAAAAGGACTTTTTTCTATTCAAGATAGTGCAGGAATGCTTGTTTCATATGCACTAGATGCAAAAGAAGGTATGAGTGTTCTTGATATGTGTTCTGCTCCTGGCGGTAAAAGTATGCATACGGCAGAAAAAATGAACAATAAAGGAAGTATTATATCTTGTGATATATATAAAAAGAAACTTGAAATAATGGATTTTAGAGCAAAACAGCTTGGTATAGACATAATAAAAGTAAGAAAACAAGACGGAACAAAATTCTGTGAAGATTATGTTGATGGTTTTGATAGAATAATCTGTGATGTGCCATGTTCAGGTCTTGGGGTAATTAGAAGAAAACCGGAAATTTTAAAATATTATTCAAATGAAAAAATAGATGAATTAAAAAATATACAATATTCAATTTTATCAAATGCGGTAAAATATTTGAAAAAAGACGGGATTTTAGTTTATTCGACTTGTACTATAAATAAAGAAGAAAATGAAGATATATTAAATAAAGTTTTATCGGAAAATAAAAACTTGGTTTTAGATTCAATAAATCTGCCTTTTGAGTTTGAATATGATAAGGAAATGGCAGAAAAAGGAATATTAAACGTACGAGGAGATGAAAATAATACAGATAGTTTCTTTATTTCAAAAATAAAAAGAATATAGATGTTTGAGGATATGATGGAAAATTTATTTGGACTAACGTTAGAAGACTTAGAAAAGATAGTCATAGATGAATTTAAGGAACCCAAATTTAGGGCTAAACAAATTTTTAAATGGCTTTATTCTTCTTATGTGAAAAATATCGATGAAATGACAAATTTATCCTTAAGTTTAAGAGATAAGTTAAAAAGTAAATATTATATTTCTCATTTACAACTTGAAAAGAAATTTGTTGAAAAAGGAAGTAATACGACAAAATTTTTATTAAAAACCGAAGATGATATTTTAATTGAAAGTGTACTTTTAACTTATGAGGCAGGTTCAACTCTTTGTGTTTCCACTCAGGCAGGTTGCAGAATGGGATGTGTTTTTTGTGAGTCAGGTAAATGCGGATTACTTAGGAATCTTACAAAAGGTGAGATTTTAAATGAAATTTATCTTGTAAACGAGATTGAAGATATAAAGGTATCAAATATTGTTTTGATGGGAAGCGGAGAACCTCTCGATAATTATGATGAGGTTATTGGTTTTTTAAAACTTGTAATGGATAAAGATACACTTAACATGTCAAAAAGGAGTATTACGTTATCTACTTGTGGTTTAAAAGATAAAATTTATCTTTTAGCAGATAGTGGGTTAGATATTAATCTTGCCTTATCTCTTCATGCTCCTTTTCATGAAATGAGAGAGAGTATGATGCCTGTGGAAAGAGCAAATAACATAGATGATGTTTTACAGGCAACATTCTATTATAGATTTAAAACGGGAAGAAGAATAACATATGAATATTGCCTAATAGAGGGTAAAAATGATACAATAGAATGTATTGAAAAACTTTATGAATTATTTAAAGATACTGATGGACTTATAAACGTAATCGGAGTAAATGATAATTCTCAAAAAAAGGTAGATGATAAATACATTCATGTATTTGTAAATAAACTTAGAAAAAAAGGAATAAACGTTACGCTTAGAAGAAGACTTGGAAGTAGTATAAATGCTGCTTGCGGACAGCTTAGAAGCAGATACTTAAATAAAGAGGTACAAAGATGAAATTAGTTGGAACCAGCGATGTAGGTATGCTTAGAGAAATTAATCAAGACAGTTTCTTAATGCTTGAAAATAAAGAAAAAGAAATAATTGCATTTGGTGTTGCTGACGGTCTTGGCGGACATAATGCCGGAGAACTTGCAAGTGCTCTTTGCATGGATATTTTAAGGGAGTATTTTAATATATCCAATAAATTTTATGAAGAAATGAAGAAGGAAGTAAAGGGCATTATTGAATATGCAAATAAAAGAATCTTAGATTTTGCGAATGAAAACAAAGAGGCTGCAGGAATGGGAACTACCCTTACTTTATGTATATATCATGAGGGAGAATGTTTTATAGTTCATATAGGAGATTCAAGATGCTATAAAATAAACAAAGATGAAATAAAACAAATTACGGTTGATCATTCTTTGGTTTCACATATGGTTGCAAGTGGGGAAATAACAAAAGAAGAAGCAGAACATCATCCAAATAGAAATATAATTACAAATGCTCTTGGTACACAAGAAGAATTTTTTATTGATACTTATATTGAAAAAGTAAAAAAAGGTGATATTATTCTTATTTGTTCCGACGGACTAAGTGAACATGTTGAAAATGAAGAAATAAAAGAAATAGTAAATAATAATGATTTAGATACAGCAAAACATTTGCTTATAGATAAAGCAAATGAAAATGGCGGAAGTGACAATATAACTGTAGTATTGTTTGACGGAGGATTAGAATAATGATGATCGGAAGAGTTTTAAACGACAGATATGAAATAGTTCAATTTGTCGGACAAGGGGGAATGGCTAAGGTTTACTTAGGCTTTGATAAAGTTTTAAACAGAGATGTAGCCATAAAGGTTCTTCAAGAGGAATTTACGGATAACGAACAATTCCTTAATAAATTTAAAAGAGAAGCTCAGGCTGCAGGAAAATTATCTCATCCTCATATCGTAAATATTTACGATACAGGTATTGATAATAATATTTATTATATTGTTATGGAATATGTGGATGGGGGTACTTTAAAAGACTATATTAACGCAAAAGGAAAACTTAGTTATAGAGAAAGTATCAACTACGCATTGGCTATTGCATCAGCACTTAGCCAGGCACATAAAAATAACATCATTCATAGAGATGTTAAACCTCAAAATATTTTACTAACCAGAGCAAAAAGACTTCCAAAGGTTGCTGATTTTGGTATAGCACGTGCCATAACATCATCTACAATGACAATGGTAGATGAAACAATGGGAAGTGTTCATTATCTTTCTCCTGAACAGGCAAGAGGAGGATATCTTGATGCAAGATCAGACTTATATTCTCTTGGAATTTTATTATATGAAATGGTAACGGGTAAATTACCTTTTGATTCTGATTCTCCTGTTGCTGTTGCTTTAATGCAAATCCAAGAAGATATTGTTCCACTTAGAGATATAGATCCTGACGCTCCAAAAGGTCTTGAGGTTATTATTCAAAACCTTACTGCTAAATCTCCAAATGATAGATATCAAGATGCAGCAAGTCTTATAGAAGATTTGAAAAAGGTAAGAAGTGATTTCAATGCTCACATAAACAGAATAGGTATGGATGATACATCTCCTACAGAAAGAATTCCTATTATTAGAGATGAAGAAATAGAGCAAGTTCCTAAAAGGGTTCCTCTTGAAAATACTGATGACTATGATAAATTAAGAGAAGATGAAGTAGAAAAAGATAAAAAAGATAAGAAAAAGAAAAAGGATAAAGAAGGAAAAGCAAATTGGTTTAAAAAACTTCCTTTAAAAATGAAAATTCTTACAGGAGTTTTAGCTGTTATGCTTATTGCTGGTATAGTATTTGCAGGGACTAGGATTTTCGCAAAGGAAATTACAGTTCCTAGTGTTGTAAATATGACACAAGCTCAGGCTATTGCAACCCTTGAAAAAGCAGGGTTAAAAGTAGATACTCCAAAAATGCAAAGTTCTACGGAAGTTGAAGCTGGTATGGTTATTTCTCAGTCTCCTACTGCAAATACTGTAATAAAATCTTATCAAAAAGTTACTATTGTAGTTTCAAGTGGACCAAAAGATGTTGAAATTCCTAATGTTGTAGGTATGCAGCAAGAAGAAGCAGAAGCTGCCATTACTGCCCTTGAACTTGAAGTCAAAGTTGTAAGTAAATATAATGATGATGTTGAAAAAGGTGAAGTTTATAAACAAGAACCAGCTGCAAAAGAAAGCATAAAGCAAGGCGAAACCGTTACTATTTATGTTAGTAAAGGTGTAAGTAAAGTTACAATGGAAGATTTAAGTGGTTTATCTTTAAGTGAAGCTAAAAGTAAAATCACATCTCTTGGTTTAGTTGTTGGGGATATAGAATATGATACAAGTGGAAAATATGGAAAAGATGTAGTAATCAGTTCTTCACCAAGTCAATATGAAGAAGTAACAAAAGGTTCAAGTGTTGATCTTGTTGTAAGTAAAGGTTTAATTCAAACTAAAACAATGGCAATAGATATCGGTGAATTCTGTAATAGTACAGGTAAAAAAGTTAAGGTTGATATTGTTTATGTAGATCCAGATGGAAATACATCAACAGCTTACAGCGGAACAGTAAAAGATACTGATATTATAAGGGTAACTTTTAAAGGATATGGAGTTGGATATTTTAAAGTATATATTAACGGAAGCGAAAAAGGTAATGGAGGAATAGTTACTTTCTAATATGCTAAAAGGAAAAATTTTAAAAGGAGTAGGCAGTTTTTATACTGTCTACTCTTATAACGATAATAAGGAATATACACTTAAAGCCAGAGGGGTATTTAGAAAACAAAAAATAACTCCGGTTGTTGGAGATGAAGTTTTGTTTTCTGCAATAAATACTGAAGATGGAAGTATCGAAAAAATAGAAAAAAGAAAAAATGAACTTATTAGACCTAGTATTTCAAATGTAGACAATATTATTATTGTGTGCGCATTGAAACAACCTGATATAAGCTTTTTTTTATTGGATAAAATGCTTATTAATGCTTATAACGAAAATGTTGATATATATATTTGCTTCAATAAATGTGATCTTTGTACAAAAGAAGAAATAGAAGAAATAAAAAATATATATAAAAATTCAGGTTTTAATTTAATATTTACAAGTAATATTACAAAGGAAGGCATAGAGGAAATTAAACCGATACTTAAAAATAAAACTACTGTTTTTATGGGAGTATCGGGAGCAGGTAAATCTTCTATGATTAATTCCTTATATGATAATTATAAACTTGAAACATCACATGTCAGCAGGAAAATAAAAAGAGGGAGACATACAACAAGACATAGTGAACTTTTCATGGAAAATGAAAATACATTTGTTGCGGATACTCCCGGATTTTCATCTCTTGAAGTTTTTGATGTAAAAAAGGAAGATTTATATCATTATTATAATGAGTTTATTGAATATATAGATTGTAAATTTCCTAATTGTGTTCATATAAACGAACCTGTGTGTGGCGTTAAGGATGCAGTTAAAGATGGAAAAATCAATATTACAAGATATAATACATATAAACAAATTTTTGAAGAAATTAAATCAAAGGAAAATAAATATTAATGAAATTTTTAATGGTCAGCGGCGGAGAAGTCAGCGATTATAATTTTTTGAAAAATGAAATAGATAAGTTTGTACCTGATTATATAGTTGCAATAGATAAAGGTGCAAATCATCTTAATAATATAGGTGTTGATGCCGATATTTTAATAGGTGATCTTGATAGTATAGATGTTAATTTAAAAGAAAAATATAAAGATAAAATTTTAAAACTTCCAGTTGAAAAAGATGATACCGATACGGCTGTTGCTCTTGATTATGCTATGAGTAATGGAGCAAAAGAAGTTAAAATATATGCATCGGTTGGTTCTAGATTTGATCATACATATGCTAATGTCTTATTATTAAAAAGAGCTCTTGACAATAATATAAAATGTACTTTAATAAATGAACAAAATAAGATTAGTTTGCATAATAAAAGTTTTAGTATAAAAGAAATGGTTGGAAGTACAGCTTCATTTTTTGCATTTGATAAACCTGTTACAATAACTTTAAATGGATTTTATTATCCTTTGGATAAATATCTTATGAAAAAATATGATCCTTTGGGAGTAAGTAACAAGGTAATAAGTAATAATGCAGAAGTTATATTTGAAGAAGGAGAGCTTCTTAGTATTATTGCAAGTGATAAATAAGGGATAAAATAAAAAAAATATATAAAAATGTATAAAAAATATACAAATAAGTTTGCATTTAGTTAAAATCTTTGATATAATACTATGTACTGTGAATAAGTAAGAAATTATGTTTTAGATATAGGAGGAAGAAGTTATGCCTAAAGAATGTTATGTATGCGGTAAAAAGATTACAAGCGGTAACCAAGTAAGTCACTCAAACATTCATACAAAAAGAACTTGGAAACCTAACTTAAAAAAAGTAAGAATCGTAGAAGATAATACAACAAAAAATGTACAAGTTTGTACAAGATGTTTACGTTCAGGTAAAGTAGAAAGAGCGTAAGTTTAATTTAATATACGATAAATAAAGATAGTTTTTAACTATCTTTTTTTATTACCTTCCTATATTATGAAAATTATCTTTGAACATATTGAAAAAACAATAAATTACACCTGCAATTATTAATGCATACCAAATCCATTTAGGGAAAACTAAAATAAGTAAAATAAATATGATACAGGCAAGAAGACAATCGATAACTAATCTGTCGTTGTGGCAATTCATTTTTACTCCTCCTTTGTTTATACTATATAGTATTAAAGGATTTAAAAATATGTGAATAATTAAATAAAAAAAGCCCTGGTGTAAGGGCTTATAATTTTTAATAGTTGTTTTCTATTTCTTTTATTTTGTCATATAGATAGTCGTTAAGAGGTGTTTCTATATTATGTTTTTTACCTAATTTTTTTATAGTTCCAGCAAAAAGCTCGACTTCTGTTTTTCTTTTTGCTTTTGTATCTTGACGAAGGGATGGTGCATTGTCTGGGCTTAATGTATCCATTAAAGCCATCCAATCATTTATTTCTTTATCTGTAAGTTCTATTCCTTCCGCTTTTGCGACTTTTTGAACTTCTTTCATAACATTTATAACCATTTTTCTTGGTTTGCCTTGTTTTTGAATTCCTCCGTATGTTGTTTCATATACTGCAACTACTTGGTTTACCGCATCGTTTAACATAAGTTTGCTCCAAAGGTTATGTAAAATGTTATCAGGTATTTTGTATGGAAGATTTGAATTTATAAACAGTTCCTTTACTTTTTTTACATCTTCTGTTATTATATTGTCCTTGTTTCCATAGCATATTGTTCCAACTTTTGAAAAAGAAACATTGTTATTTTCTTTTTGAGCGTCCATTCCGTGTACTTCGCAGTATAAAAGATGTTTTTCTCCGTAATGTTCTTTTATAATATTTTCACTTTCTATTCCATTCATTACAGATAAGAAAATGGTATCATCTTTAACAAAATTTTTAACGGATTTTATGGATTCATCCATTCCGGTAAATTTAACTGCGAATATTATAAGATCCGCTTTTTGCTCATTTTCTTTATCACATACAAAGTTAAAATTATATTTTTCTCCATTAATAATATAATCCATATTCTTATATTTTTTTACCCTGTCTTCATCAGCGATAAAATATACTTCATCTTTAAGATAATCTTGTAAATATGATGCATACATTAACCCTAAAGCACCTGCACCTATTATAAATACATTTTTTATTTGCATATAATTCACTCCTTATCTTTTATATTTTATCATAAAAGATGGATTTGTCTAAGATATATTAAAACTTTACAAGGTATAAAAACACAGGTATAATTAAATTAATTTAAAGTGACGGAGAAAATATGAAAAAAAGAAATTTTAAAAAGAATTTACCATACATTATACCCATATGTATTTTAGTATTATTTGTTGTATTTAAGCTTTTTACAATGGATATTTCCTTTGGAGAAATAAAATGTAATTTAAGTGATAATCCGAATATTGTAAGTTTATTAAAGGAAGCAAAAAGCAAAGAAAAAACGCTTCAAATAAATGGAGCAATAGGGGATACTTCTTACTGTTATGAATATGAAAGCAGTGATATTACAGGGTATGAAAACAGCGACTTAAATTTAAAAAGTTTTGATGAATACAATAATAATTTAAAAGAAACTTTGGGATGTGAAAATATTGTATCATTTGAATACAGTGAAAATATAAAATTAAACGGAACTCCTAAGTTAGTATTTTATAATTTAAAAGAAGGCAATTATTATTTATTTGAAATAAGAGAAGGTAATATTTATTATCTGAGCGATACATTTACAAATAAAAATGAAGTTTCTTTTGATGTGTCTAATACTTCTTACGTTTATGTTTTGGCAAGTGGAGTAGATGATGATATTATTTCAAAATCAAAAAATGATAAACTTGAAGTGAAAACTTCTTCAGACGAAGAAAAGACAAAACTTATTGCTGCAACACAGAAAAAAGGCGAAGAAGAAAAGAATCAAAATAAGAAAGCATATTACTTTAATTTGACCATTGAATGTAAGGAAGCAGTAGAAAATATTGATTCAATAAAAGAAGAAAAAAGAAAGTATATTCCATCAAACGGATATATATTTGGACCTAAAAAGGTTGTTTTTTATGAAGGAGAAAATCTCTATGAAGTTCTTTTTAGAGAGTTAAAAAAAGCAGGAATTCCTTTTGATGCAAGCGGGTATAGTGAGTATTCTACGGCATATGTAAAGGGAATAAATAATCTATATGAATTTGACCTTGGGGCATCTTCAGGTTGGGTTTATTATGTAAATGGTAAGCAGCCTAATTATGGTTGTTCTGATTATATTCTAAAAAGCGGTGATGAGGTCGTTTGGAAATATATTAAAGGAAGGTAAAATATGAATAACAGGGGGATGTTTGTAAGTTATAGCTCATATGTAAATATTCTATATTTTATAGGTGTAATGGTTATAAATATGTTTTTTATGCACCCTGTTATTTTAATTATTTCTTTTGTTTCTTCATTAACATATAGTCTTTATTTAAACGGAATGAAAAGTTTAAAATTTGATTTGTTTGTTTTATTTCCTCTTTTATTATTTATCATTCTTGTAAATCCTTTGATTAATCATCAAGGCACTACGATACTTTTTTATATAAATAATCAAATGATAACAAAAGAATCAATTTTATATGGAATATTTGCCGGAATGATGATAATAAATATGTTTTTGTATTTTTCATCTTTTAACGAAATTATGACAGGGGATAAAATAATGTCTGTCTTAAAGTTTGTTTCAAGAAAGTTATCTTTAATTTTTGTAATGACTTTAAGATTTGTTCCAAGATACAAAAACGAATTTAATAAAATTAAGGTGTCTCAACAGTGTTTAAATGAAGGACTTAATGATGGTAATTTCTTTGACAGAATAAGACATGGTTCAAATATGATGTCTTCTCTTGTTACCTTTGCCCTTGAGGATGGAATTGATACTGCGAATACGATGATTGCAAGGGGATATGGACTAAAAAATAAGAGTAATTATAAAAGGGAAAAAATTACAAATGATGATAAAGTATTTTTTATATTGATGATGATGCTTCTTCTAATCGTAATAATTGGAATTATTAGAGGACAGTTTTATATTAATTTTTTTCCTGATTTTATTTTTACGGAATTATCTATACATAATGCTTTATATTTTGTAAGTTATTTTATTTTTGCAATGATTCCTATAATAATTGAAATAAAGGAGGCTTTGGTTTGGAATTTATCAAAATAGATAATCTTAGTTTTTCTTATCCACATAAAAAGAATGTTTTAAAAAATATCTCTTTTAACATTGATAAGGGAGATTTTGTTTTGCTGTTTGGTAAATCAGGAAGTGGAAAGTCTACTTTATTAAAACATTTAAGCATAAGTCTTGCTCCTTACGGAGAGAAAAAAGGAAAAATATATTATAAGGGAATTGAAAGTGAGAATATTTCTTTAAAGGAAAGATGTGAAAAAATAGGGTATGTAATGCAGAATATTGATGCACAAATTATAACCGATAAAGTATGGCATGAACTGGCTTTTACACTTGAAAACTTAGGATATGATAATGCAAAAATGCACAGCAGAATGGCAGAGATAACAAGTTTCTTTTCTATGTCATCTTGGCTTGATAAAGATACATCGTCTCTTTCCGGAGGAGAAAAACAAAAACTAAATTTAGCTGTCAGTATGCTTACTTTTCCCGATGTTCTTCTTTTAGATGAACCTACTTCTCAACTTGATCCTGTAATGAGAGATGAGTTTATAAGGCTTTTGAAGAGAATAAATGAAGACTACGGTACGACAATTATTATAACGGAACACTCTTTTGAAGGTATTATTGAAAATGTTGATAAATGTGTACTTATTGATAATGGAAGAGTTGTATTTAACTCAGATAAGCTATCCTTAATTGATAAAATAATAGAAAGTAAAAAGCAATATTATGAATTTCTTCCGGCTGTTACAAAATTTGGACATGAGATTTTAAATAAAAATAATATTTTAACGGTAAATGAAGCAAAGAAGAATTTAATAAAATCAAATATTAATTTAAAAGAAAAGATTGGAAAAATAAAACATAGAAGCAAAGAAATCATAATTGAAGTTAAAAACGTTTCTTTTAAATATAGTAAACTTGAAAGAAATATTTTAAAAGATGTGTCTTTAAAAATATATAAAGGGGATTTTTTATCTATTATAGGTCCAAATGGTGTTGGTAAAAGTACATTTTTAAATTTGCTTATTGGTTCTTTGAAGCCAAATAAAGGGAAAATTATCAAAAATGGAAAAATAGCAATGCTTCCGCAAAATCCCGTAAGTCTTTTTATTAAATCAAAAGTAAAAGATGATTTATATGATATTGATGAAAATTATATGGAGCTTGTAGATGAGTTTGATGTTTCTTCATTAATCGAATCTCATCCTTATGACTTATCCGGAGGAGAAATTGAACTAATGGCTCTTATTAAGGTGCTTTTGGTTAATCCGGATATAATCATTTTAGATGAACCAACAAAGGGAATGGATATAATATATAAACAAAAGCTTGGTGAGTTTCTTAATAAGCTTAATGAAAAAGGTATTACGATAGTTATAATAAGCCATGATTTAGAGTTTATTGGAAAATATATTCCGTACTGCTCTATTATGTTTGATATGGATATTATGCCTTTTAAAGAAACCAGAGAGGTTTTTGGAGAAAGTTATTTTTATACTACAGATATAAATAGAATTACAAAGGATAATTTAAATAATATAATAAATTTACATGAGGTTTTTATAGATGAAAACAAAACAGTATAAATCTTTTATAATTTCTTTTGTTGTACTTTTTATATTGGTTCCTATAATTATTTTTATATCTCAAAGTAACAATTCAAATTACCTTTTATCAAGTTTTATGATAATTTTTGTTTCCTTTTTACCTTTTGTGTATATTTTTGAAAAAAAAAAGATAAGGGTGAGGGAAATTGTATTAATATCAAGCATGTCTGCAATTGCAGTACTTGGGAGGATTGTATTTTTCTTTGTTCCTCAAATAAAAGCCACTTCAGCAATTATAATTGTTTCAGCAGCTACTCTTGGAAGTGAAGCAGGATTTTTTATTGGCGTTGTTTCTGCCTTTGTTTCAAATTTCTTTTTTGGACAAGGAAGCTATACAATATGGCAGATGTTTGCTTTTGGTATGGTTGGTTTTTTAAGCGGAATAATTTTTAAGTCTGAAAGGATAAAAAACAATAGAATTTTAGTTTGTATAATAGGTTTTATTTTAATATTATTAGTTTATGGAGGTATTGTGAATTTTCATTCACTTGTTTTATATACTTCTAAAATTAACTTTGAAAGTTTTAAGGCGGTATACCTATTATCACTTCCTTTTGACTTTATTCATGCTTTATCAACAAGTGTGTTTTTATGGTTTATACAAAGACCTTTTTTTGAAAAAATTGACAGAATAAAAGAAAAATATGGTATCATATATCATAGATAGAATAAAGTTTTTTGTTTATATAACTTATTAAATGTTAAGGGAAGCAGGTTGGAATCCTGCACAGTCTGTGCTGCTGTATTAGTGTAGTAAATATCAATATGCCACTTAAAGGGAAGGCGGTATTTACGTTGAAACTTAAGTCAGAAGACCTATTTAATAAGACCTATAAACTCTACACAGGAAATAGAGTATGGTAAAAAATTATATGGTATTTTTTACTGCTCTAAGCCTGAAAAAAGGCTTATTTTTATTTAAAATTAGAGGAGGAAAAATATGAAACAATTAAGAAAAAGAATTATTTTTGCACTACTTTCTTTATTGATGGTTCTATCTTTTAGTATGCCTGCTTTTGCATCTAATGCACAAGAAACTTTAACAACTTCACAAAAAGCATTAAATGCCATAAATTCTGCAGCAACTTTTAGACTTTCAACTCTTGAAAATCCATCAACAGGAAACAATAACGAAGGAGATTGGTTTATCTTTGTACTTCAAAGAGGTGATGTAGAAATTGCAAACAAAGAAGAATATACAAATAAGTATATTTCTAATGTAAAAAGCAATATTTCATCTCTTCAATATCCGTCAGATTACGCAAGAGTGATAATAACTCTTACATCTCTTGGTGTTGATTGCAGCAAAGAATTTTCAGGGGTAAATTTAATTGAAAAAATGCTTGCAGATAAAGCAAGTTTTGAAGGTACATTTGCTTCAAATGCAATATATGCTCTTATTGCATTAAATTGTAATGATTATGATATTCCAAGCACATGCGATATTACACAAGATGATTTGGTATCTGCTTTACTTTCTTATAAAGATGAAAAAACAAATCTTTTCTATTTCAGTACAGATAAAACATATGGAACTGATTTAGATACAACATTTATGGCAAATCAAGCTTTAAGTTTATGTAATGTAAGTGATGATAATTTAAAAACACAAATTCAAAATGCAAAAACAGCTTGTATTGAAACAATAAAATCTTCACAAAGCGCAAGCGGAGCAATTAGCTCTTATGGAATGGATAATGCTTGTACAACAGCTCAAGCAATTGTTGCATTAACACAAATGGGAGAAGATGTTAACATTTATCAAAAAGACGGTAAAACATTAGTAGACGGCCTTCTTTCTATGCAAGATAGTAATACAAATGGTTTTATAGGATATACAGGTAAGGCTGATATTCAAACAACTGATCAAAGTTTATATGCTTTAGTTGCTTATTCAAGAAGTGAACAAGGCTTAAATACTTTATTTGATATGAACAGTACAGATACATTATCTTTCGATCCTGATTCATTCTCTGCTAAAGTAGATAAATTCTTTGATAATATAAAAGGATTTTTCCAAAGATTATTTTAATATTTAAATAAGAAAACAGAAGTTTAAAAGCTTCTGTTTTTCTTTGAAAATTCTAAAAAAAATAATTGAAAAAATTTTAATATAGATAAAATAATACTTGTATATATAAAAAAATTGTATTATAATATGTGAAAGTTTTGAAATTTCAGACATTTTAAAGCTAAAGGTGTTAAAACATAAAATATCTAATAATAATTAAATATTTTATGTCTTAATTTGCCTTAATATATAAAATATTTAATTTGGAGGAACAAAATGGATTATATTAATAAAGTTTTAGAACAAGTAAAATCTAAAAATCCAAACGAACCGGAATTTAATCAAGCTGTTATGGAGGTACTTGAAAGTTTAAGACCTGTTATTGAAGCTCATCCTGAATATGAAGATATGGGTATTCTTGAAAGAATGACAGAACCTGAAAGAGCAATAATGTTTAAAGTTCCTTGGGTTGATGATAATGGTAAAGTACAAGTAAATAGAGGTTTTAGAGTTCAATTTAATGGTGCTATCGGACCTTACAAAGGTGGTTTAAGATTCCATCCAAGTGTTAACTTAAGTGTAATTAAATTCTTAGGTTTTGAACAAGTATTCAAAAACTCACTTACAACACTTCCTATCGGTGGTGGTAAAGGTGGTTCTGATTTTGATCCTCAAGGAAAATCAGATGCTGAAATTATGAGATTTTGTCAAAGTTTCATGAGTGAATTATATCGTCATATCGGACCAGATGTTGACGTTCCTGCAGGGGATATTGGTGTAGGCGGAAGAGAAATTGGATACTTATACGGACAATATAGAAGAATCAGAGGCGCATTTGAAAACGGAGTACTTACAGGTAAAGGTATTCCTTACGGCGGAAGTTTAATCAGACCTGAAGCAACAGGTTATGGTGTAATGTACTATGCTGAAGAAGTATTAAAAGTTTTAAAAGATACATTTGAAGGAAAAACTTTAATCGTAAGTGGTTATGGTAATGTTGCTTGGGGTGTATGTAAAAAAGCTAAAGAATTAGGTGCAAAAGTTATTTCTATCTCAGGTAGAGATGGTTATATATATGATAAAGACGGAATCAACACAGATGAAAAAATTGATTTCTTACTTCAAATCAGAGAACGTAACGATGTTAAATTAAAAGATTACGCTGAAAAATTCGGTGCTGAATTTCATGCAAAAGAAAAACCATGGGGACTTAAAGGTGATATAGCTATCCCATGTGCAACTCAAAATGAAATCGGTATTGAAGAAGCTAAACAATTAAAAGCAAACGGAGTAAAACTTGTTGTTGAAGGTGCAAACATGCCAACTACTCCAGAAGCAATGGAATATTTTAAAGAAAATGACGTAATTTTAGGACCTGCAAAAGCAGCAAATGCCGGCGGTGTTGCAGTATCAGCTTTAGAAATGGCTCAAAACTCAATGAGATATTCATGGAGTGCAGAAAAAGTAGATGCAAAATTAAAATCTATTATGCAAAGCATTCATGAAAACAGTAAAAATGCAAGTGAAAAATATGGACTTGGCTATGATTTAGTAGCAGGTGCAAACATTGCAGGATTTGAAAAAGTTGTAGAAGCTATGATTGCTCAAGGTATCTATTAATTAAATTATTTAATTATAAATGATATATCATCTATTTAAACTTTAAAGGACCTTTAAAGGTCCTTTTTAATTATAAAATTATTTTATTATGTAATTTTAGTATAAATTTTTAATAAATTTTATATTAAATTATGTTTATATAAAGATATGTAAGGTAATATTTATTGACAAAAAATTTTTTAAATAATATAATGAAATAATTAAGAAAACGAAAAGGTGGTGAAGAAAATGGATGCAGGAAGTAGTATTGGCATTGAACCCGGGGGGTGTATAAAATCGGTATTAAATGTACTGCTTTTTTTGTGCGTTCATTTTCTACCAACATTATAAGCTCTCGTTTGATGTTTTGTATCCAATTTTTACAAAATGAACAAAGGAGAATTAATTTTAGCGTATTTAGAAAATCGTGATTTTAGAAGTATAAAAAATACGATAAAAGACATGAATTTTGCGGATATTGCTCTTCTTTTTGATGAAATATCTTTAGAGGATATACCGCTTATTTTTCGTGTTTTACCAAAAGATACGGCAAGTGATGTTTTTGTTGAACTTGATAATGAAAAAAAAGAATATTTAATAAGAAGTTTTACGGATGAAGAATTAAAAGAAGTTTTAGATTTAATGTTTGTTGACGATACTGTAGATATTATAGAAGAAATGCCGGCAAATGTTGCAAAAAGAATTTTAAAACATACTAAATCCGATACAAGAAAATTAGTTAATGAGATTTTAAAATATCCTGAAGATAGTGCCGGAAGCATTATGACAACTGAGTTTGTTTCTCTTAGAAAAGATATGGATGTTTATGAAGCTTTTTTAAAGATTAAGGCGACCGGTGTTGATAAGGAAACTATATATACTTGTTATGTAACAGATAATACAAAAAAGCTTATAGGTATTGTTTCCACTAAAGATTTACTTCTATCCGACATGGAAGAAAAAATAGAAGATATAATGGAAACAAATATAATATATGTAAATACCGTGGATGATAGAGAAGAAGTTGTAAAAGTATTCGATAAATATGACTTTTTGGCAGTTCCGGTAGTTGATAATGAAAGAAGACTTATAGGTATTGTAACAGTTGATGATGCTATTGATGTAATCGTACAGGAAGATACAGAAGACTTTCAAAAAATGGCTGCTATGGCTCCAAATGAAGATACTTATTTTAAAACTTCTGTCTTTACACATGCAAAAAAAAGATTTGGTTGGTTATTATTTTTGATGCTATCTGCAACTTTTACTCAAACTATAATAACCCATTATGAAGCCGCTTTTGCAACTATACCTCTTCTTGCTGCGTTTATTCCTATGATAAGTGATACAGGCGGAAATTGTGGTTCTCAAAGCGCTACAATGATAATAAGAGGTATGTCTTTAGATGAAATAAGACCAAGAGATATTTTAAAAGTAATATTAAAGGAAAGTGAAATATCTTTAATGGTCGGTATTGTCTTAAGTGTTGTAAACGGAATAAGAATAATTATTACATATCATAGTTTTGTTTTGGCATTGGTTCTTGGACTAACTTTAATGTGTACTGTATTTATGTCGAAACTTTTAGGCGGAATTCTGCCAATGATAGCAAAACAGGTGCATTTAGACCCTGCTGTTATGGCATCTCCGCTTATTACAACCATAGTTGATGCATGTTCTTTGATAATATATTTTAATATAGCAATGCATATACTAAAAATTTAAAGGAGAGTTATATGGAAGAGAAAATATTAGAATTACTTAAACAAAGAAATTTTTTTGAGTTAAAAAAATTATTAGAAACATTGAATCCAGCCGATATAGCTTCTCTTTTTGATGAAATATCAATGGAAGATGTATTGCTTGTTTTTAGATTATTACCAAAAGAAACAGCTGCGGATACTTTTGTTGAATTGGATAATGATAATCAAGAATATCTTATAAAAGCATTTAGTGATGAAGAACTTAAAGAAGTATTAAACTTATTATTTGTAGATGATACTGCGGATTTGGTTGAAGAAATGCCTGCAAATGTAGCAAAGAGAGTACTTAAACATACCGATATTGCTACAAGAAAAATGATTAATGAAATACTTAAATATCCCGAGGATAGTGCGGGAAGCATTATGACAACTGAGTTTGTATCTTTAAAAAAAGATATGACTGTTTTAGATGCTTTAAATAAAATAAAAGCAACAGGGGTAGATAAGGAAACGATATATACTTGTTATGTAACAGATAATACAAAAAAACTAATTGGTTTGGTTTCCACAAAAGATATTTTATTATCCGATATGGATAAATATATTGAAGATATAATGGAAACGAACATAATCTATACTCATACTCTTGCAGACCAAGAAGATGTAGTTAAAATGTTTGATAAGTATGACTTACTTGCAATTCCTGTTGTTGATAAAGAAGACAGGCTTATCGGTATTATCACGGTTGATGATGCTATCGACGTAATCAGAGAAGAAAATACCGAAGACTTTGAAAAAATGGCAGCTATGATGCCAAGTGAAGAAAGTTATTTTAAGACTTCTGCATTTAAACATGCAAAAAACAGGATAATGTGGCTTTTATTTTTGATGTTATCAGCAACAATGACTCAAGCTGTTATAACTCACTATGAGGCTGCTTTTGCAACTGTTCCTTTACTTGTAGCTTTTATTCCAATGATTACAGGAACAGGGGGAAACTGCGGTTCTCAAAGTTCTACAATGATAATCCGTGGGCTTGCTTTGGATGAAATAGAGCCTAAAGATATATTTAAAGCGATGTTAAAAGAAGGAGAAATAGGTCTTTTGGTAGGTGTTGCTCTTGCTGTAGTAAACGGAATAAGAATAATGATTTTTTATCATGATTCCGTATTGGCTTTAGTGCTTGGAATAACACTTGTTGCAACCATTATTATGGCAAAATTAATGGGGTGTGTTCTTCCTATATGTGCAAAGAAATTAAAACTTGACCCTGCAATTATGGCTTCACCATTAATTACGACTCTTGTTGATACTTGTTCTATTTTAATTTATTTTAATGTTGCACTTCAAATTATGAATTTATAAAATAACCGGATAATCCGGTTATTTTTTTAATGCCTTTTTATACATATATTTTAATTCTTTTGTGATATTATCTTTTTTCCCATAATATTTTTCTCTTTCTTTTAAAGCTATATATATGCTTAAGCTTTCGTGATATTTTTCGTTTAATTTTAATACTTGGTGCATAGATGTTATGTTTTCATTAAAATGACAATGATGGTTTTTTCTTTGTAAATCATAATAATTTCTTATATGGTTTGTAATGTTATATTTAAAGTGTTTAAAAATGTTTGTATTATATTTGTCTAGATTTTTTTTATTTGTTATTTCCCTTATTCCATTGTTTAGATAATTAAAAAAAATTTCTTTTTCTATTGATTTATTACAAAGAAGTTGTGCGTTTATCTTTATTTCTTTTATGTTCATTTTCTATCTCCTTTGAAATAAATATACCATGTTTTAAAGAAGAAAAATTAACGACTAATTGTAAGTTTTTTATTATTAAATTAAGATTAAATTAAAGTATATTTGTTAAAAATAAAAAATAATGTGATAAAATATAAAATAAAACTTTTATGGAGTGTAGACATGAAATTTGATAAAGATAAAGAATATGCTCTTGCTCTAAGCGGGGGAGGAGTTCGTGGCGCATACCAAATAGGAGTATGGCGTGCTTTGATTGAAGAAGGAATAAAAATAAAAGCTGTTTGCGGAACTAGTATTGGTGCTATAAACGGAGCGTTGATTGCTCAAGGTGATTTTGACATGGCTTTGAAACTATGGAGTGAACTTACTCCTGATATTGTTTATAATAAAGACAGCAATGTTATAGACAGAATAAGAGATATTTCAAAGCTTGAAACTCTTTTAAAGGATAATCTTGATGAAGAAAAGATAAGAAACAGTGATATAGATTTCGGTATTGTAACTTTTAATATAACAACAAAAGAACCTGTTATAATTTTCAAAGATGAAATGCCAAAAGAAAAAATGATAGATTATATTTTAGCAAGTGCAAATTATCCTGTTTTTTACCGTAAAGAAATTGATGAAGAAATTTATGTTGATGGAGGAATATATGATAATCTTCCTAGAAAACCTCTTGCGGATAAAGGATATAAAGATATTATAGAAGTTGATATAAATCCTCCTTTAAGCGGTATAACAAAGAAAAGCGTATGTGATGATGTAAATATTTATAATATTACCAGTAAGCATAGTCTTCATGGACAATTTATATTTAATCAAAAACAATTAAATGATAATTTAAGTAAAGGCTATCTTGATGTAAAACTATATAACGATGAGTTTTTATCTTCTCATTTTTATGTTAAGAAACCAACAAATAATTATGATATATCTTTAAAACCAAAGGATATCGCAAGACTTATTTTAGATGAAAGATTTATCGGCATATTTTTAGATAATAAAATATTAAGAAACTGTATAATATACATTAATGATTATTATAAGTCAAAGAACGGTTATGATGGAGGAGATTTATCTATTAGAGATGAAAGGTTCTTTATGTCTGCAATGGAAATAACAGCAGAGGTTTTAGACGTTGAATCAATAATGCTCTATTCATATGAAGAGTTTAGAGTCCATGTTGTAAGAGAAATATATAAATTGATTTCTAAAGAAGAAATAATAACTGATTTAATTAAAAATAGACCTTTTAATTCTAAAAATGATTTAAAAGATTATTTTGATAAAAAAACAATGTTAGCATTACTTATCTTTTTAAGCTATAAAAATCAAACTTTGGAAAAAATTATATATAAAATTTCTCCTAAAATATTGATATCATTTATTACATCTTTTATTGTTATGAATAGATTAAATTTTGATTTAGTTATAGAATATTAGTCAATTATCAACAAATAAACACTGCATAATTAAGGGAAAAACGTGAATTTTACCAAAAGTTATCCACATACAAACAAGTTATCCACAGTTTTCCACAATAAAACATATAATTTTAAAAGAAAATGTTTTAATAAGATTTTTATTACATTTTAAAAAATATGTGAAATATTTGTGTAATATGGCTTTATATTTGTCATTTTGTTTAAAGAAATAAAAAAAACTTCAAATTTTTGTTAAATTGTATTATAATTATTAAGATATTTTGTTTAAGGAGTAAGTAACGTGGGGGATGTAAAAACAAATTTTATAACCAATGAAATAGATAAAGATATAGAAAACGGAGTTTATGCAAAAGACGAAATTTATACGCGTTTTCCGCCTGAGCCTAATGGGTTTTTGCATATTGGTCATGCAAAAGCAATATGTATAAATTTCCTAACTGCAAAGAAATATAACGGTAAGACAAATCTTCGTTTTGATGATACAAATCCTGCAAAGGAAGATACTTTATATGTTAATGCAATAAAGGAAGATATAAGCTGGCTTGGTTTTGAGTGGGCAAAAGAACTTCATGCATCTAATTATTTTGATAAGATGTATGATTATGCCGTTGAACTTATTAAAAAAGGTCTTGCTTATGTTGATGATCAAAGTTATGAAGAAATGAAGAAGAACAGGGGAAACTTAAATACTCCCGGAGTTGATTCACCATATAGAAACAGAAGTATCGATGAAAACTTAAAACTTTTTGAGGAAATGAAAGAAGGAAAATATGAAACAGGTTCAAAAGTTTTAAGAGCAAAAATAGATATGGCAAGTCCAAATATGAACATGAGGGATCCTGCCTTATACAGAGTTGTTCATGAAGAACATCATAATACTAAAGGTAAGTGGTGTGTTTATCCTATGTATGACTTTGCCCATCCTATTGAAGATGCAATTGAAGGAATAACACATTCTTTATGTTCTCTTGAATTTGAAGACCATAGGCCGCTATATGACTGGGTACTTGATAATCTTGATGATTACAAAGAAAAAAGACCAAGACAGATTGAATTTGCAAGACTTAATTTAACAAATCAAGTTATGAGTAAAAGATATCTTAGACAGCTTGTTGATGAAGGATATGTTGATGGATGGGATGATCCAAGAATGCCTACGATTTCAGGTTTTAGAAGAAGAGGGGTAACACCTGAAGCTATAGTTAATTTCTGTGAGGAAATTGGTGTCAGCAAGTCTAATTCAACTGTAGACAGCGGAATGTTAGAGCATTTTATAAGAGATGATTTAAAACTTAAAGCTGACAGAGTAAATGCTGTTTTAAATCCTTTAAGACTTACAATTACAAATTATCCTGAAGGCGAAATTGAAATGCTTGAAATGGAAAATAATCAAGATATAGAAAATGGAGAAAAAAGAGAAGTTCCTTTTGGCAGAGAGCTTTATATTGAAAGAGAAGACTTTATGGAAAATCCTCCTAAAAAATATTTTAGATTATTCCCAGGTAATGAAGTAAGACTTAGAGGAGCATATTTTGTAAAATGCAATGAAGTTGTTAAAGACGAAAATGGAGAAGTTGTTGAAATAAAATGTACTTATGACCCTGAAACAAAATCAGGAAGTGGATTTACAGGAAGGAAAGTAAAAGGTACGATTCACTGGGTAGAAAGAAGTACAGCAATTAAAGCAAAAGCAAGATTATTAGAACCTTTATTCAATACTGAAGTTTCAAGTGATAATTTCCTTGATATGGTAAATAAAGATTCGCTAAATGAAAAAGAAATTTACGTGGAACCATTCCTTAAAAATGCGAAAGCAGGGGATAGATTCCAGTTTGTAAGAAACGGATATTTTAGTGTAGATCCTAAATTATCTAAAGATGAATTAGTATTTAATAGAATAGTATCTCTAAAATCAAGTTGGAGACCACCTAAAAAATAAAAAGAGCCTTTAGGCTCTTTTTTTATGCTGCACCGCTTCCGAAAAGTACCTGCTCCATTTTTCTTATTGCTGCGGTTTTTATTCTTGAAGTATATTCTCTGGTAAGTTGTATTTCCCTTGATATTTGAAGCATATTTTTATTATTTATAAAAAATTCGGTTATAATTTTTCTTTCAAGATTTGTTAAGCAGTCCATTGCTTTATTAATTTTTTCTACCTTATCTTCAACTTCTTTTTCTTCTCGAAGTTCTAAAATTTTATTGTAGATAATATATTCTTTTAAAAGATGTTCTGTTTTTTTATAATTTTCGCTCTTCATTGTTTATTACTCCTTAATTATAAATTCTTCTTTATTTTCAGTTTTTATTTTGTTTAATATGAATTATATTCATATTTTAATATTTGTAATGTTAAATGTCAATAGTTTTATGAATATTATTCAATATTAGTCAAAAATATCTTTACAATATGAATAAAATTCAATATAATATAAATATAATTTAAATATTAATAACAAAAATGACAATAAATGGAGAAATAAAAATGTTTGGTGAAAAACTTAGAGTATTAAGAAAAGAAAATAATATGACACAGGTTGATTTGGCAAAGGCACTTGATCTTGATAAATCTTCCATTGCAAAATATGAGAGTGCGGGGATAATACCTTCAGTTGATACTTTACAAAAAATCGCTTCTTTGTTTAAAGTTTCCATAGATTATCTATTAAATACACAGATATATGATATAAACAATATAGTGAATGTTGAGATAATAGGAACTGTTGTTGCAGGAAGAGATGGTATAGCAACGTATGAATTCCTTGGTGTTTCTCAGGCTATAAATATAAATGACAAAGAAGAATATAAATACTTAAAGGTAAGGGGGGATAGTATGTCTCCTCAAATAATGGAAGGCGATTTGGCACTTGTAAGGCTTCAATCAGATGTGGACAGCGGAGATCTTGCTGTTGTGATAATTGACGGTGAAGAAGGCGTAATAAAAAAGATACAAAAGACTGAAAATTCTATTTCTCTTATTTCTTTTAATCCAATGTATGAAACAAGAGTCTTTGTAGGAAAAGATATGGAAAAAATTATGATATTCGGTAAAGTCGTTAAAGTTGAGAGATGTTATTAACGTATGGTTAATAAAAATAAGATTTGATTAAAATTCATTCAATAGTATTTCTTTAATGTTTTATGTAAAATATGATTAAGAAAATATTTTAGAGGTATAAAATGAAAATAGGGAATATTATTAAAGAAAAAAGAATTGAGAAAGGGCTTACCCAGGAAAAAGTTGCAAAGTATTTAAATGTTAGTGCTCCTGCCGTAAACAAATGGGAGAAAGGATACACTTACCCTGATATACCCCTTATTCCATCTCTTGCCAGACTTTTACGTACAGATGCAAATACTCTGCTTTCTTTTAAGGACGATTTAAGTAAAAATGAAATAGCTTTAATCTTAAATGACATAACATCAAAAATGGAGAACGAGTCTTTTGTTGATGCTTATAATACTGCAATGGAAAGAATAAAAGAATATCCAAACAGTGAAGAGTTGATTTTTTATTCTGCTATGGTCTTATCAGGTGGTATAGAGCTTTATTATGCTTCAAATAAGGATTATTATAAAGAAGAGCTTGATAATCTTTTTAAAAGGGTAATATATGGGGATAATGATGAAATAAGAGAACAAGCCTTAAAAATAGTTTGTCCAAAATATATACAAAATAATGAGTTTAACAAAGCTGAAGAAATTATTTTGAAGTTAGATGATAAAAGTTTTGATAATAAAATGCTAAAAAATTCTTTTTACCTTAAAAAAGGAGAGTTTGATAAATCTTTAAAACTGCTTCAAGAAGAACTGTTTATAAAAATTACCGAAATACAATATTTATTACTTTATATGATAAATAATATGCTTGAAACAGATAATGTTGAAGATAGTGAATACGTAGTAGGGAAGATGGAAGAAGTTGCAGATGTTTTTAGTATGTGGGAATATAATAAATACATAGGTAAACGGCAGATTTTTGTACATGAACAAAATGTAGATAAAACTATTGAATTTATGGAAAAGCTTATATCTGCTACTAAATTTGAATTAAAACATGACAGTATTTTATTTTCAAAAATTAACTATAAAAATAATATGGATATATCCAAACAATTATTAAGAGGTCTTATTCAAGAAGTTAAAACCTCTGAAGAATTAAGTTATCTAAATAAAAGTGAAAAGTTTTGGAATTTTATAGAAAAGTATTATAATGATATAAAGAAATAAAAGGAGATAAATATCATGAAAGATGAAAGGCCTTGCAGCAACCAATATAAGGACGAATGCCCTTGTACATACCCTTGTGAGAACCACGGAAGATGTTGCGATTGTGTTGCTCATCACAGAGAATGCGGAGGAATTGTAGCTTGTTTAAAACAAAATAAATAACACACTTTGGGGTGTGTTATTTTTTTACTCAATTTGTTCAGGTACTAAAATTCCCAATCTATTACATGACGTACTCTTAAAGTTTTACAATAACTCAATTTGTTCAGGTACTAAAATTTAGTTTTCAATTTAATAGAAAAATCTTCGGTTTTACAATAACTCAATTTGTTCAGGTACTAAAATAACGAGGACATGGCAAGTATTAATTCCAAAGTTTTACAATAACTCAATTTGTTCAGGTACTAAAATATACTTTGTAAACTCATTGTGTACCTCCTTGTTTTACAATAACTCAATTTGTTCAGGTACTAAAATACTAACTTGTATTCCTGACCTTTTCTTCCGGTTTTACAATAACTCAATTTGTTCAGGTACTAAAATAAGGAAATGGTAAATGTAGATAGTATTAAAGTTTTACAATAACTCAATTTGTTCAGGTACTAAAATTCTCTTGGAATGGCTCATGTTTTTAAATTTGTTTTACAATAACTCAATTTGTTCAGGTACTAAAATTTTCCTGTTCCAAGTTTAGTTCTATGTCCAGTTTTACAATAACTCAATTTGTTCAGGTACTAAAATCTAAAACGGATTTAATACATTTGTATTTATGTTTTACAATAACTCAATTTGTTCAGGTACTAAAATGGTGTAGAAGCGGTAATGCCTGACTTAATTGTTTTACAATAACTCAATTTGTTCAGGTACTAAAATTCGTTATTAATTGCAACAACAACAGGTTTAGTTTTACAATAACTCAATTTGTTCAGGTACTAAAATAATAAAGTAGCTGAATTTAATCCAACTTCTGTTTTACAATAACTCAATTTGTTCAGGTACTAAAATTCGCACCTTGCAGGCAGACATACACCGAAAGTTTTACAATAACTCAATTTGTTCAGGTACTAAAATGATATATCTTTTTAGCAGATGGAGAATATTGTTTTACAATAACTCAATTTGTTCAGGTACTAAAATAAAGATAGTCTATTTTTTTGTTTTTTTTTAGTTTTACAATAACTCAATTTGTTCAGGTACTAAAATAACAATAACATTGCATAATTTGCTTTTTAAGTTTTACAATAACTCAATTTGTTCAGGTACTAAAATAAATGTCAACATCTCTTCAAGTGTTCCCTTGTTTTACAATAACTCAATTTGTTCAGGTACTAAAATAACCATCTGTCTGACTAATAGCTTTACAAAGTTTTACAATAACTCAATTTGTTCAGGTACTAAAATATAGCTTGGAAAAATTCAAACCTGTTTTCTGTTTTACAATAACTCAATTTGTTCAGGTACTAAAATCAAAACATTGTAATATTATTTATCAAGGTGGTTTTACAATAACTCAATTTGTTCAGGTACTAAAATTCATATAGTAGATATTGCAAATCGCAATATGTTTTACAATAACTCAATTTGTTCAGGTACTAAAATGTCAAATTGCAGAATTTATAAAAATTTTCATGAATTTATAAATTCCAGCATTCATAAAAGCACCCTCCTTTTACAATAACTCATATATATTATACCATAACTTATGATAAAAGGAAATTGTTTTCTAGGGTATTTAATGTTTCTAAATGCTTTGAATGAATAAATAGATTATCATTAAATATTTTTAATATAACATCACTTTTTATATTATAAATTTCTTCTTTTCCTATTTTATTTATTATCAATTTTAAGATGGTTATTAATTCTTTATCCTCCCATTTTTTAAAATAAGGATAATTACTTTCAATAAAAGATTTTATCGTTTCCATATTTGAAAGGGAATATATTATATCGTTTATAATATTTATACCGTCAATATATTCTTTATCCAAACATACATAATTTTCAATGCATATGGGGATTATAAACCATAAATCAAAATTATATGTAAGTTCTTTTATTTGTTTATAAAATTTTTCATATTCATCTTTTGATATCATATGTTCAATATTTTCAATAATTATCATTTGTTTTGAAGGACTAATTTGTTGTGTTTCTTTTATTAATATTAAAAAGTCTTTTAACAAATCTATATTTTTTATTCCTTCCAAATCTCTTTCATGTATATCTTTTATTGTTGAATGCTGTATTAAATTAAATAAATCTTCTCTTTTATATGTAAAGTTAATGTTTTTAAATTCGTTTTGGTTTATTTTTATATATATTTCTTCAAGGGCATTATCTATAATGTTTAACTGTCTTTGAAAATTTATATTTTGCATTTTATCATTTATATATTTATTAATTAGTCCGGTTTTAGTTATTTTTAGAATATTTATTAAGTCTTCTTTACCTTTTATTCTTATTATATCGAAGTAATTCCTTCCTAATTTTTCATCTTCTATTTTAATATTTTCTTCCATATTTTTTTCATATTCCATATATTTACCATTTGAAAAGTATTTATATATGGAATTTATTATAAAATCCTTAATATAAAAGTTTACTCCGCATAGCTGGGTTATTTGCATTAAATTTATAATATATTCTTTTTCTTTATTACATATTTGAACTTTCAAACTACTATCATCCTCTCACTTCCTATTACCTTTTCCGTTTCGTTTTTGCTTCCTATTAATATTTTCATGTCTTCATACTGTTTTTCGGTTATTGCTACAAGCCTGATATTGCCTTTTTTAGGTATTATTTTTTCTATTCTCTTTTCCATTCTTATTTTATAATCTCTGTCAGGACATGTTCTCATGTATACAGAATACTGCAGCATTATAAAACCTTCTTTTATTAATTCTTTTCTAAATAATCTATAATCTTTTCTTTCTCTTGATGTTTGAGTTGGTAAATCAAACATACATAAAAGTTTCATTACTTTATACCTCATTTTCTTTTCCAATATAATCTTCAACATTTGGAAAGATTATTTCTTCCTTTCTTCCTTCAAAATATCCGGCTATATTGTATACATATTCTTCAAGCATGTTGCATATATACATTTTTTTGTTGTTATATAAAACTTTATGATTTAAAAAGTTTATTAGTTCTCTCCTATGGTTAGGGGTGAAATATTTTTCTTCTTTTAAAAGATTATATGCAAAAAAATCTATAAATGGTCTAATAGGCTCTATTATGTCGTCAACGAAATTAAATCTGTTATATTCGTTTTTATGATGTATTCCAAGTTGAGTATTAAGTCCGTATCCAACGCATACTCTTGCTAAAAAGGACCTTATTATGGTATATCCATAGTTAAGTCCCGAATTTAATAAGATATCATCATTTCTTCTTGAAAATGAACATTCCATAAGTTCATTAAAATATATTTTTGCGCTGTGAGCTTCTCTGTTGTTTTCATCGTTATGCTGCATTTGTTTTATGAATTCATTCATTTTATTTTGAATATCTTCGCTTTTATCTAATAGCTTTAAAACTCTTATTTGATTTTTTATTTTTTCTTTAACTATCTTTTCCCAAAGAAGAGCATAAAAATTTTCATCTTTTTCAGTTTGATATTTTATTGTTTTTGATATTCTGCTGTGATTGTCAAAGGATGAATAAAATCCTATGGGCAGATGTTCTTGGTCGCATATTATTATTCCAACATTATTTTTTGCAAGAGCACATAACATCCTTGATGTTAGGTTTGTTTTTAAATTATCTAATACTATCATTGATAAGTCTCTTATAGGAACCCATATGACTTTTCCTTCTTTTGTTATTACGAGATTATCTAAGTTTAATTTTATATTTACTTCGTTTTCTATTAAAAGCACTCTAAATGCCATTGTTTTCTCCTTACAAATATAATAAAAAAGGACGTCCGAAGACGTCCTTGAGTTCGGCATAAAGCCTTATTTTAGTAGATCTGAATAAATTGAGTTATTGTAAAAATCTACAATAACATTATATATTCATTTTTAATAAATGTCAATATCCAAAGTGAAATCTTCGTCTTTTGCATAATATCTATTTCCAAGAATATCCACTCTTATTTTTTTTATCATCTTTGTTTTGCTTAATCCAATTTGTTTTTGTTTTTCGAAGTTTGGTGCAAAAATAGGTTTTGTTTCTATATAGTTTTTTGCTTTTGGTTTTGTTCTTGAAAGGAATCTTTCTATAAATATTTCTCCATCTTTTTCGTATTCTATAAAATCATTTTTATATAGCGAAAATTTATATTTCCAGCCAAGAGCTTTTAAATCCTCCATGCTTTGGTTTTCTTTTATAATTTTTTCGTTTCTTAAAGCAGTGTTATATTTTTCTTTATCTATAAAATATTTACCATCTTTACTTCTACAATCGGCATATTTTACTCCGATTAAATAATACTCTTTCTTTTCTTCGTTATAATAAACATCTGTTCTGTATGGATTTAAGCTTTCAAGGATAACTTTTTTGCTTCCTTTTTTATGACCGTATTTATGGGAAACATCAATACAAGAACCAACTTCTCCATCAAGATATTTTAAAATTTGTATTCTTACTCCGTTTCCTTTTTTTGAATATTTTCTTATATAATCTCCCGTTTCTTTTTCATATTCAACAAAAGGATTCTTACAGTCTTTATATTCGTTAAATATTTTTAATAAAATATCAAAAGTTTTTTTGTCATTTCTGTACATTAAGAAATCACTTTCTTTTCCTTTTTGTATTTTCGTTTTAAATGTTTTAAATCCATCATCTGTAAGGATATTGATTTTGTTTATTTTATATGTTTTTTCATCGTAGTTTCTTGTTCCTCTTATTGTTTGATTACATAAACCTCTATTTGCTTTTTTATCCACTTTATGCCAGAATTTAACTTCTTTTTCTGCTTTTAAGATGTTATTTCTTATTATATTCCATTTCTTTTCATACATTATATCGTCTAATTTTTCATCTTTTATTCCGGCAATCCATTGCATTTTATCTTTTATTTCATTATGCTCAAAGTCAATAAAATTTTCTTGGAATTTATGGTATGCATTATATCCCATTTTTGAATAACAAATAAGCATTGCATCCACTGCATGATGAGAATAACTCTCATCTCTGTCTTTTTTAAGTTTTAACTTATCTCTCATTTGATGAGTGAAGCTTCCTCTTATTACACTTATTTTTGTATCTTTGTTTTTTGATTTGAAATAGTTTTGTAAAGAATTTAGAACTACTCTTGAAGCATATCTTGTATCATTGATATTTCTTTGTATAAATCCTTTTAAAACTTCGATTTTCGTAATATCTTCTGTAAATAAAAGATTTTTAAGTTTATTCTTATTTATAAGATTTCTATCCTTTAAGTCAAGAGCATAACTCATGAATTCATCAAAATTCCATTTTCTGTCTATATCTTTTAGATACATATAAGGTGTAGTGTTTCCTTTTAGTTGGTTCTCTCTTCTGTATACCAATACTTTATTGCTTCTGCTGTCGTCAAATGATATTGATTTTGGAATTATATGGTCAATTTCAAATTTAGAATAATCATATATTAAGTCTTCTATATTTATGTATTCGCCGCTGTACATACATCTTCCGTCTTGTTCATTCCAAAGCTTTAATTTTAATGCAAGGTTTTTATGGTTATGAAAATGTTTGTCTTGAAGATCAATATTATACTCTTTAAATAATCTTTCTTTAATCTTTTTCATTTCATTTTCATTTGCTTTTTGCATTTTTTCAATATTTTTCTTTTCTTCCTCAGTGTTTCTATCTCTTGGCATTTCGATTACTATTTCATCGGGATATCCATATTTTTTTATTACGGCATTTATAGCATCAATTGTTATTGATATAGATTTTTTTACTACAGGATTATATATTTCTTTTGTTATTTCTTCCTTAGGTATTTTGTTATTTTCTTTAAATTTTTCACTATTTTTTTTGAAAAATCCCATTTCAGTAAGAAGTTCCATTTGATTTTTAGGTTCTTCATACATTTGTGGAATTAATTCTTTCATGATTTTTAAAGATAAAGATTGCCATTTTGAGAAAAGAGAAGAGTTTTTCTTTCTAAAAGCAATTAATATTTCTATTAATTCGTCACTAAAATTTAAATTAGAATTTTTTATTGCATTTAAAATTCCTTCTTTTTCGGTGTTTATTGTAAGAATTTCTGCAACTTTATCCAATGTTTCAATAGAAAAATCATTAATATCTATATCATGCTCTTCAAGTGTTCTTCTTAATTTATTATATTGTTCAAATTTATGAAAATCAGGTTTACCGTTTTTATCTTCTCTTGAACCAAACATGGTTTTAATATCTTCATTAGTAGCATTAGCTATTATTTTTAGCATATTCACTGTTTTTGATGTTTTAACAGTATTAATAATTTCTATTTTTTCTTCTTTTGTTAATTTTCTATTTCCTATTGTAATATTGTTTAGGTCATTTAATATGTTAAATTCTTGTGCTGTATAAGATGCCCCTGCGGCTCTTCTTTCATTTTCATATACACTACATTTTCCAATTAGTTTTTCAAATATATTTTCTTCTGTAATATAGTTTCCATTTTCATCTTTTTTTGTTGTGTATCTTCCGTAATCCGTTCTTGATTTCTCATTTCCAGGACCTACATAATATTCTCTTTTTCTGTCAAATATTGCTAAATAATCATCAATAAATTCTTTTGTAATAAAATTATGAAATTCACTTTGTTTATTTAGGAATTCTTCATTTTCTTTTCTATAAGATGATTTTGTAAAGATATTGCTAAATGTAATTGTTTCATCATTTTCTTTTACAATTGTTTCTCCTCTATATTTACCAAGAGTATTTAATCTTTCTAATTGAATTTGACAAGGGAATTTGTTTTTTAGCTCATTTTGATTTATTTCAATACCCTTTTGATAATCAGATTTACTTTTACTTGTTTCATCTATAGCATCATCTAGATAAGTAATACCCCTGTGTTTTAAAGAATTTAAAAGAACGTAATAAATTTCATTTTGTGTTAGTTTTTCGTTTAATCCTTTATTTTTTAAAATAAGTTGATTGTTTATTTTTTCTTTTGGAATTTCAAGATTATATTTTTCCCATAATCCTTTAAAATCACTTATTCTATTTTGTCTTCTTCGTATAAGTCTTTTTGTTTGTCTAAAACCTCTTCTTTCAACATTCTTGCTTGCATCGGCTTCTGTAAAAATATCAGATACAGCTTCAAGTACATTATAATCATCATCAATAACTGCAACGCCCACAGATGATGTGCCGATATCTAAGCCCAATTTAATACCCATTTACATACCTCCCGTTTATTTTCCTTGTTTCTAGTATAGCATATATTTTATTTTATCGTAGAATATGACAATATTTTTTTATGCTATTTGGTAAGATAGAGAAATATTTCCCACCTAATAAAAATTTTTATAATAAAAAAACACGTTATTACGTGTTTTTATCTAAATACTATCTCACCGTTATCCATAGAATCGATTATTGCAAGAGATTCAAGGTTGATTCCTTTTTCTCTGATAATTTTTCCACCTTCCTGCATTCCTTTTTCAATTACTATGCCTGCACCTTCTATTGTTGCTCCTGCTTCTTTTACAATTTGAATAAGTCCAAGAAGTGCGCATCCGTTTGCAAGAAAATCGTCTATTATAAGTACGTGGTCATCTTTATCTAAAAATTTCTTTGAAAGTATAACATCATAGATCTTATTGTGTGTAAATGATTTTACTTTTGAATGATATACTTCTCCGTCTATATTAATACTTTGGGTTTTTTTTGCAAATACCACATCTACTCCAAAATACTGTGCGGTTATACAGGCAATACCTATTCCTGATGCTTCTATTGTAAGTATTTTTGTTATTTTTTTGTCTTTAAATCTTCTTTTAAATTCTTTACCTATTTCATTTATTAGATTTATGTCCATTTGGTGATTTAAGAAACTGTCTACTTTTAGTACGTTTCCTTCTTTAACTGTTGCGTCTTTTAATATTTTGTTTTTTAATAGTTCCATTTTTTCGCCTCTCAGGATTTTTATGATTAAAATAATACATTATGTTTGTATATTTTTCAAGAATGTTATTAATAAAATAAAATTGTACTTATTATATATTGACAATATATATATTATTATATATAATGTACTCATAATATAAGTACAATTTAAAGGAGATGATTTTGTGGAAATTATTTTAAGTAATAATAGTAATAAACCAATATATGAACAAATAACATCTCAGATAAAAGCGATGATTATTAAAGGAGAGTTAAAACCGGGAGATTCTCTTCCTTCTATGAGAAAACTTGCAAAAGAACTTCATATAAGCGTAATAACATCTCAAAGAGTATATGAGGATTTGCAAAGAGATGGATTTATAGAATCAGGCGTTGGGAGAGGTACGTTTGTTTCAGCTCAAAATAATGATTTTATCAGAGAAGAAAATTTAAGAAAAGTTGAAAGCATGATTGAAGAAGTTGTAGATATATCAAAGGAAAATGATATTAAGAAAGAACAGCTTTTAAAACTTATTGATATGTTTTATGAGGAGGGTTAAGTTATGGAATATGTACTTGAGGTAAACAATCTTACAAAAGAATATAAGGATTTTAAACTTGATGATATTTCTTTAAAAATACCTAAAGGGAGCGTTGTTGGTTTAATAGGGGAAAACGGTGCAGGGAAGTCTACTTTTATAAATGCGATTTTAAATATTAATGAACCTGAAAAAGGTGAAGTGAAAATATTTAATAAAAATATTAATGAACATGAAAAATATATAAAAGAAGATATTGCGGTAATTTTTGATAAAAGTCATTATAGCGAATATATGAATGCTAAATTAATAGGTAAGATGCTTTCAAAGATATATAAAAATTGGGATAATGAAAAATATTATTCTTTACTTGAAAATTTTGGTCTGCCTGTTAATAAGAAAATAAAGAAATTCTCAAAAGGAATGAAAATGAAACTTGAATTTGCATTGGCACTTTCTCATAGTCCTAAATTTTTAATTCTTGATGAATCTACAAGTGGGCTCGATCCTGTATTTAGAGATGAAATTTTGGAGTTACTTAGAAGTTATACGGAAAATGAAGAAAACAGTATATTAATTTCTTCTCATATTACAAGTGATCTTGATAAAATATCAGATTATATAGCATTTATACATGAAGGGAGATTACAGTTTGTTAAAGAGTATGAAGATATACATGATAATTACGGTGTTCTTTCATGCAAAAAAGATTTCTTTGATAGTTTAAGCCCTGATGATATTGTTTTTTATAGAAAAGAAGCCTTTTCGTATAAAGTTTTGGTTAAAAACAGAATGGAGCTTATGAATATTTATAAAGATTTGATTATAGAAAATGCAAGTGTTGAAGATGTTATGTTATTTTACATTAAAGGAGAAAAGGTACAATGAAAGGAATAATATTTAAAGATTTTTATTTGGGATTTGGAATAAAAAAGAATTTAATTAGTTTTATATTTGCTTTTTTATTTATTGTTGCACTTATGATTTTTATGAGAACAAACTTTGGTTTTTTACTTTTTTGTGGTATAACACTTCCTATGCTTGGCTCCTCTTTGTTTCAAGTAACTGTTGAAGAAGATGAAAAAACTGATTTTGATAAAATACAGCTTACTTATCCAATGACCAAAAAAGAAATAATATTTTCAAAGTATTTGACCGGATTTATAATGCTTGGTTTATGTTTTATTTTAAATTTAATTGTATGTTATGTATATGTAGATATTTATAAAAGCATTTCATTATCTTCTGCTTTAAGTGTATTCTTATTTTCCATTGGAGTAGGGCTTATATTTAATGCTATAAGCTTCTTTATATTTGTACTTCTTGGAAATAAGAAAGGTGTTGTTTTATATATACTTCTTATTATGATGATTGCGGGATTTTATGGTGCAACTTCTTGGAGAGTTGATTATATATCTTATATAATGAATAATGTTCATATGATTCTTTCAATAGGATTAATAGCAGGTATTGTATTAATGATAATAAGTTATTTTGCTTCTTTGAAAATATATAAAAGGAGACATTCATAAAAAACTGCTCATTTAGGGCAGTTTTTTATATTTTTAATATTTAACTTATATATTTATTTTGGGGTTTAAATTATGTATTACAAAAGAGATAATATTTCTTAATTATTTTATTTAATACTATTTTATCTATTTTTTGTTAATGCTTTTTTATCTAATTTTTTTAAGTTTATACATAAGTTTTTTATTTAATGTAAATTATATAAATAAGAATTATATAGTAAGTATATAAAATATGTAAAAGTTTGCATAACAAGAAGTTTTATGATAAAATTTTTTATATATAGGGGGTGGATATTATGAATAAGAAACTCATTGCAATTATAACATGCATATTTTTAGTTCTTGGAACATTTTATGGATGTGGAAAAGAAGAGACTGCCGAAGTTAAGGTAGATGTTAATCCACTTACAGGACTTGAAGGCATATCAAAAGAAGCAGTTGGAAAACGACCAATTGCAGTAATGGTAAATAATCATAAGGAAGCTTTGCCGCAATATGGAATAGGGGACGCAGATATCATTTTTGAAATTCCTGTAGAAGGAAATATAACAAGACTTATGGCAATTTATGGTGATTATACTAAAGTACCAAGTGTTTGCCCTATAAGAAGCTGTAGATATTATTTCCCTATATTTGCAGATAGTTTTGACAGCATATATATTCACTGGGGTGGAAATGACTATGCTACAAATACCTTAAATAGTTTAGGTATAGATAGATTTGACGGTATGACCTATGGAACTGATTTATTTGATAGAGATCAAGACAGATTAAATAGCGGCTATGCTTTAGAACATACGGGATATTTAAAAGGAGAAAATATTCCTGAAGTTATTAAAAAAGAAAATATTAGAATAGATTTAAAGGAAGAAAAAAATAAACCTATATTTGCTTTTGAACCAATTGTGGAAGAAGAAGCTGTAGAGGAAGAACCTGGTTTCTTTGAAAAGTTATTTGGTGGAAAAGAAAAGGAAGAAACTAAAGAAGTTATTGAAACAACTAAACTTACTGCTTGCAACAAGGCTACATTAAATTTCTCTAATGAATATTATTCTACTTTTACATTTGACAGTGAAAGTAAAACTTATAAAAAACAACATAGTGGTAAAGAGCAAGTTGACGGAAAGACGAATGAACAGTTGGCTTTTACAAATGTATTTGTATTGGAAACCGATATAGGAATGCTTGGGATAGGGGAGTTAAAAGAAGTTGATTGGAAAGGTGGAAGCGGATATTATCTTTCAAACGGAAGAGTTCAGGAGATTAAATGGTCAAAAGATAGTGAAGAGGGTGATTTGAAAATTACTACTCTTGAAGGAAATGAGCTTCCAGTATATGAAGGGAAAAGTTATATAGGTGTTATACAAAAAGATAAAACTGATTTTGAATTAAATAAAGAAGATATACAAACAAGAGAAATATATTCACCTGAGCCTCAAGCTGCACAATAAAAAAGAGCGTTTAGCTCTTTTTTATTGTAATTATTTAAATAAATTTATATATGTTTTTATTTGTTTATTAAATCCTGTAATTCATTTAAAAATTGACATATATGAAATCCGTCACATACTGCATGGTGAACTTGTATAGATAATGGCATTAAGAACTTTTCATCTTCTTTATAATATCTTCCTAATGTGAAAATAGGTGATAAATAGGTATATCCTTTTTGAAGGTTTAAATTAAAACTTTCAAAAGTTGTCTAATGTATCATTGATACATTAAAGATATTACTTGGAATATTAGGTTTTGCATTTAATTTTTTTTGTTTCCGTATTGTTTTAAATCATTTTCATATTCATCATAAAAATCATCAATGTTTGATGTATACTTTGTCCAAATATTTGAAAAAGTTTTTGTATCTTTATGAAATATTGTATAGCAAGGTATCATTTCGTCATAAATGCCAAGCTCACCATTTTCATTAAAAGCTGTTTTAAATTCATCATGTTTATTTACAATATCTGTTATATAGTAAAGCATTGTTGGATATAAGTTTATATTTTTTGATTTTATTTTTGTAATATCTAATTTTATAGTCATACTATATGTACAAGGTATATTAGAAAAATAATGTTCAAAATATTCTTTCCTATTCCAATTATTTATATTTATTTTTTTAAATTGCATTTTAACTCCTTGATTGTAATTTTAATAAACTTTTTATTTTAAGTTAATTAAATTTATTCTGTTAAATCAGAAGTACAATGTGCGCATTTTGTGGCATCTGCTGGTATTTCACTTAAGCAATAAGGGCATTTTTTTGTTTTAGGTGATTCATCTTCTTTTTGTTTTCTTCCGATTGATGCTAATTTGTTTAACATTTTCACCATAACAAAGATAATAAATGCCATTATTAAAAAGTTTATTACGGCAGTTATAAAAGAACCATATCTAATTTGAACATCAAGTACTGTTATAACCATGTCTGAAAAATCAGTTCTGGCAAATAAGCCAATAATAGGGGAGATTATATCTTTAACAAGAGAGTTTATTATTGATTGAAAAGCACCCCCGATTATAACACCGACTGCTAAATCCATTACATTCCCTCTTAAAGCAAACTCTTTAAATTCATTAAGGAATTGTTTCATAAAAATTACCTCCTTTTTGTGCTAAATATTATACCGCATTTTGTGTTTTATTAAAACATAAAATCATAATAATATTTTAATAGTAAAAAATTGTAAAAAATATTATGAATTTTATAAAAACCTTTTTATTTTTTTGTTGACTTAATAGTGAAAAAACATTAAAATTAGTAGGTAGTATGTTTAAATTACGATAATAAACTAAACTTTTTTAGTATTTATATATATTTAAAATTTTATATTTTTATATATTTTTAACTCTAATACCAGAAACATAGTATTGTTTTGTTTGGTTAATTTTCGTTACATACTTAAAATTAAATATTTTTATTAATTAATTTAAAATAAGGAGGAGAAAATGGAATTATCACTTCCAGTAGTGCTAATTATAGCGGCTGTTATTGGGATAATTTGCTTTTTCATCGGTGGATATTATAAGCAGACATCTGGCGAAGGCAAACTTAGAAATGCCGAACAAACTGCTAATAAGATGGTCGAAGATGCTTTAAAAGAAGGCGAAAGAATAAAAAAAGAAAAGCTTATTGAAGCAAAAGACGAAGTGCTTAATTTAAAAACTGAATTTGACAAAGAAGCAAGAGCCAGAAGAGAAGAACTTCAACTTGTTGAAAAAAGAGTTCTTCAAAGAGAAGAAATGGCAGATAAAAGAAGCGATGCTTTAGATCATAAAGAAGCTTCTTTGATAAAGAAAAATGAAGAGCTTCTAAAAAAAGAAGATAAACTTGAAAAAACTCATCAAGAACAAATTAAAGAGCTTGAAAAGATTTCAAAACTAACATTTGAAGAAGCTAGACAACTACTTCTTTCTGATGTTGAAAAGCAAATTTCCAGAGAGACTGCATTACTTATTAAAAATAAGGAATTGGAAGCAAAGGAACAAGCTGATAAAAAAGCTATGGAAATTGTATCTTATGCAATTCAAAGATGTGCTGCCGATCATGTTGCAGAAACTACTGTTTCTGTAGTAAACTTACCTAACGATGAAATGAAAGGTAGAATAATCGGTAGAGAAGGAAGAAACATAAGAACAATTGAAACTTTAACGGGTATTGATTTAATTATTGATGATACTCCTGAAGCTGTTATTCTTTCAGGATTTGATCCTGTAAGAAGAGAAATTGCAAGAATTTCTCTTGAAAGACTTATTGTTGATGGAAGAATTCATCCTGCAAGAATTGAAGAAACAATTAAAAAAGCAGAAAAAGAAATTGATACAAAAATTAGAGAAATGGGTGAACAAGCGTTATTTGATACAAACGTTATGAAACTTCATCCTGATTTAACAAAACTTATAGGTAGACTTCATTATCGTACAAGTTACGGACAAAATGTATTAAAACATTCTATTGAAGTTGCAAACTTAGCGGGAATTATGGCAGATGAACTTGGTGCAAATGCAAAACTTGCAAGAAGAGCAGGTATGCTTCATGATATAGGTAAAGCAATTGACCATGAAGTTGAAGGAAGCCATGTTTCTATAGGTGTTGATTTATTAAAGAAATATAAAGAAAACAAAGAAGTTATTCATGCTGTTGAAGCTCACCACGGTGATGTTGAACCTGCAACTGTTGAAGCTGTATTGGTTCAAGCTGCTGATGCTATTTCTGCCGCTAGACCGGGAGCAAGAAGAGAAACACTTGAAAGCTATACAAAACGTCTTGAAAAATTAGAACAAATTGCAAATTCTTTTGAAGGCGTTGATAAATCTTATGCAATCCAAGCCGGAAGAGAAATCAGAGTTATGGTTAAACCAGAACAGGTAGATGATTTACAAATGGTTCATGTTGCAAAAGAAATAGCAAATATGGTTGAAAATGATCTTGAATATCCAGGTCATATCAAAGTAAGCATAATAAGAGAAACAAGAGCAACAGAATATGCAAAATAGTTAAAGAGGTAAAAATTGAAGATTTTAGTATTTGGTGATATATTCGCTAAATATGGAAGAAAGCTCATCGTTGATGAGCTTTCTGATATTAAAGCAGAATATAAAGCGGATTTTGTAATTGCAAACGGAGAAAATTCGGCTAACGGAAAAGGAATAACAAGAAAAGTATACAACGAACTTAGAAGTTGCGGTATTGATGTTATAACATCTGGAAATCACATTTGGGATAATAAAGATGTATATAATTTTATTCAAGAAGAAGATAGAATGATAAGACCTGCAAATTATCCTTATCCTTGTCCTGGAAGAGGATATGAAGTGTATAGAGTTGGAAAAGTAAGGGTAGGGGTTGTAAATTTATCTGGAACTACTTACTTAAATCCTCTTGATAATCCTTTTGATGTTGCAGATAAAATATATGAAGAAATAAAAAATATATGCGATATTATTATGTTAGATTTTCATGCAGAAGCAACAAGCGAAAAAATTGCAATGGGATATTTTGTTGATGGAAGATTTTCCGGTGTATATGGAACTCATACTCATGTTCAAACTGCAGACAACATGGTTTTGGAAAATGGAACAGGTTATATAACAGATGTTGGAATGTGCGGAAGTGTTGACGGGGTTATAGGCGTAGATAGAGAATTTATTGTAAAGAAATTTAGAGCACAAAGACCAACGGGTAAATATGCTCTTGCAATGGGAAGAAGACAGATAAATGGAGCTGTTTTTACTTTTGATGATGAGACTTTTAAATGCACAAATGTAGAAAGAATTTATAGGATATATGATTAAAACGGCAGTTTTGTCGTTTTTTTTTATAAAAAATACAGACTGTATTATACAGTCTGTATTTTTATATTATGGCTACCTATTTACATTTTTTCAAAAGATTTTCCCAGCGTTTATCTACTTCTTTTTGGAATTGTTCAATTAAATCTTCGTTTCCTTTTTTGAATAGATGTTTAAATCTTCCTTGTGGTCTTAAAAAATCTTCAATAGGAAGTTTTTTCTTTGGTTCATAGTTAAGTTTCCATTCTCCGTCTATTACTTCAAATAGTGGCCAGTAACATGTTTCTACTGCTAAGTTGCATATTTCAATAATATCAGAAGTATTATATCTCCAACCTCTTGGACAAGGAGACATTACATTTAGGAATGTTGCACCTTTTGTATATATTGCTTTTTCAGCTTTTAAATGTAAATCTCTAAAGTTTTGTACAAATGTTGTTTGCGCAACATATGGAGCATTATGTGCAACCATTATTTCAGTAAGGTCTTTTCTGTTTTGAAGTTTTCCGTTACTTTTTTTACCAACAGGTGTTGTTGTTGTATCGGCGTACATTGGAGTAGCTGAAGAACGTTGGATACCAGTGTTCATATAAGCACCGTTATCATAGCAAACGTAAGTAAAGTCATGGTTACGTTCAACTGCTCCTGATAGAGATTGAAGTCCTATATCGTATGTACCTCCGTCTCCACCGAATACAATAAATTTAAAATTTGGATCTTTTTTAAGTTTTCCTTTTCTTTTTAATGCCTTATATGCACCTTCAACACCGCTTATAGTTGCAGCTGCGTTTTCAAATGCATTATGTATATAACTGTCTTCCCAAGATGTATAAGGATATATAAATGTTGATACTTCCATACAACTGGTGGCATTGCCTATTACAGCTTTATCTTCAGGTTTTAACCCTCTTAGTACGTTTCTTACTGTGATTGTTCCTCCGCATCCTGCACACATTCTGTGTCCCGGTGCTAAACGTTCAGGTCTGCTCATTATTTCTTTAAAATTATAACTCATACTGCCACCTCTATTCTCTTACACCCATAAATCTGTAAGTATCGTATTTTTCATTAGATTTATGTATATTTTCAAGTTCGTTAAATACATTTTCCATATCGTCTACAGTAACGTCTCTTCCTCCAAGACCATAAATATAGTTTACTGCTTTGCAATTATTATTTGCTTTATAAAGAGAAGACATAACTTCGCTTCCAAGAGGACCTCCTTGAGAACTAAAGCTTTCAGCTCTATCCATTATTGCAACGGCTTTTACGTTTTTAAGAGCCTGTGCAATTTCTTCTGCAGGGAAAGGTCTGAATACTCTTACTTTTAAAAGTCCCACTTTTTTGTCTTCTTTTCTCATTTTATCTATTGTATCTTTTGTTGTTCCTGCTGCAGAACCAATGATTACTACTGCATAATCAGCATCATCTAATTTGTATTCTTCAAAAAGTCCGTATTTCCTTCCTGAAATTTTTTCAAACTTTTCTGCAATGTCAAGTATAACTTGTTTTGCATTTTTCATTGCATTAGCTTGTGCAACTTTTGCTTCCATATAATAATCAGTTACTGAATAAGCTCCGATTGCAAAAGATTTTTTAGGATTTAAAAGATATTTTTCAGGTTCGTATTCGCCTACAAAATCTTTAACATCTTTATCATCTAAAAGCTCTATATTTTCAACTGCATGAGATGTTATAAATCCGTCTTGACAAATCATTATAGGGAGTAATACATCTTTATTTTCTGCAATAGGATAAGCTTGAATTATATTATCATATGCTTCTTGATTGTTTTCAGAATATATTTGAATCCAGCCTGAATCTCTTGCTCCCATACTGTCTGAGTGGTCACAGTTTATGTTTATAGGTCCTGATAGGGCTCTGTTTACAAGTGTAAGTAAAATAGGAAGTCTGTCTGATGCTGCAACGTATAGTTCTTCCCACATAAAAGCAAGTCCGCAAGATGATGTTGCTGTAACACTTCTTGCTCCTGCTGCCTCGGCACCTACTGCTGCACTCATTGAAGAATGTTCACTTTCAACTGTGATAAATTCTGTATTTACTTTTCCGTTAGATACAAAAGATGCGAAATATTGTGGTATTTCTGTAGATGGAGTAATTGGAAATGCAGGGAATACATCCGGATTAATTTGTTTTAGAGCGTATGCTGCCGCTTCGTTTCCTGATAATCTGTCTTTCTTTGTCATTATTTTACTCCTTCCATTTTTATTGCACCAAATGGGCAAATTTTTACGCATATTCCACAACCTTTACAGTGGTTTACATCAACTGCAACTCTGTGATTATTGCAAATTGGTATTGCACTGTCGGGACAAGCTTGTGCACATAAAAGACATTGTCTACATTCTTCCTCGATTACTTTAGGTTTTACACTTGTCCATTCTCCTGTATTAAATAATTTAGAAGTACCGCCTTCATCTATTGTCATTGCTGTTGTAAGTTCGTGCCATGCGGGTTTTTTACTTAATTTTTTTATATCAGCCATATTATCTTACCTCCCTTAATGCCATTTTAAGAGCTTTCATGTTTCCGCTTACAACTTCATGTTTGTTTGCGAATTTATGTTCAAAAGATGCTTTCATTTCTTTTAAAAATAAATCTTCATCCATTATTTTCGATACTTTAACTATTGCTGCAAGCATTGGAGAGTTTGGAAAGTATTTTCCAAGACAAGCCATTGAAACTTTTTTTGCGTCTATTGTATAGATATCGCCTTTATAATCATTTAGAAGGTGTTTTATTTCTTCTTTATCTTTTGTTGTATTTATTACTATAGCACCGTCTTCTTTAAGTCCTTTTGTTACATCAACGCTGTCAAGTAAACTTTCGTCTACAACTACCACGAATTGTGGTGTATATATATTTGAATGCACTCTTACAGGAGTATCGCTTATACGGTTATATGCAGTTATTGGTGCTCCCATACGTTCTGGTCCGTATTCAGGGAAACCTTGTACATATTTTCCTGTTTGGAAGGCAACATCGGCAAGTAACAAAGCTGCAGTTTTTGCTCCTTGACCGCCTCTTCCGTGCCATCTTATTTCTACACAGTTATTCATATTTTATCTCCTTTATATATAGTAAATTAAAGTATACCCGCATATTATATCAGAATTTTCTGAAAATTACAAACAATAATTTCCAAAATAATAAAAATATTTAGAAAATTATTGAAATTTATTATTCTTTTTATATTAATTTCTTCGACAAAAAGCACAAAAGTTCTATAAATAGTTATGATATTATGATTTTAGATTTTCATAGTAATATTTAAAGAAAGTCATTATAAAATTCATTAATTATGGGAATAATACAAGTTTTATTACATATTAATTAATGAAGAAATTAACTTATTAATAACTTATATTTTAGGAGGAAACATTATGGAAGTATTGAAAGTATCATCCGGTTCAAACCCTAATTCTGTTGCGGGGGCGCTTGCGGGTGTAATTAGAGAAAGTGATCAGGCAGAGGTTCAGGCAATTGGAGCAGGAGCGTTAAATCAAGCGATAAAAGCCATAGCCATTGCCAGAGGATATGTTGCTCCGGGAGGGCATGATCTTGTTTGTATTCCCGCATTTACGGAAGTTGAAATAAATGGCAGTGACAGAACAGGAATTAAATTAATAGTTAAAAGCAGATAAGGCACTACATTGTAGTGCTTTTTTTATTGATATTTTTGTTTTTATGGTATTATTTATTAAGGTGGTAAAATGATAAAAACATGTTTAAATTCAAATCAGATTAAAATTATTGCTTTAATATTAATGCTTATAGACCATATTGGAGGAGTTTTAATAGAAAATGGTATATTAAATTTTAGTGAATTTTGGGGAAGAGATGCATTGTTTTGGTTTAATCTTGATTATGCTTTGAGATTTATTGGAAGAATATCTTTTCCTTTATTTTGCTATTTTATTGTAGAAGGTTTTTTGCATAAAAAAAATATAAAAAATTATTTATGTAGGATATTAATATTTGCTTTTATTTCTGAAATTCCTTTTGATTTAGCATTTCATAATTTATTTTTTTATTTGGGATATCAAAATGTTTTGTTTGAATTTGCTCTTGCTGTTTTGATGCTTTGGGCTTTAAGTAAAAATAACGGAGAAATTGTTAAGCAGGGGGTAATAATATTTATTTTTGGTATTTTAAGTTATTATCTTCGTTTGGATTATGATTATATAGGTATTCTACTAATAGCTATATTTTATTTGTTTAGAAATGATAAATCAATGATGTTTTTATTATCCGGTGTTTTACTTATGTATAGTTCGAGAAGATTTTTTTGCATAAGTGTATTTTCTCTTTTAATTATTAATATGTATAATGGATTAAAGGGAAAATTAAATATAAAATATCTTTTTTATTTGTTTTATCCTATTCATTTAACTTTGCTTGTTTTTATTCGAATTTATATTTTGGGTATTTTTATAAATTAAAAAAAAAGACAGTATATACTGTCTTTTTTATTTTAGTTTTACTTTTATTTTTTCATATGCTTCTTCTGTATTATGCATTTGAATAACTTCCATTATTTCTTTTATTCCCACCTCAATATTATCAAGCATTTCTCTGTCAATATTGTAATTTAAAAACAGATTTTCTAAATATTGAGAGATAAAAACACTGCTTTGTGCAATCTCAATAAATTTATCAAAGTTATTACTATTTGCTGCGTTTCTAAATTTTGCTATGTCTTTTTCGATAAATTTTACTATTTCATCAACACTTGCGTATTTTTCTTCCCATAGTGGATATGGCTTAAGTCTTTGTAGATAAAATTTGTCTTCTCTTGTAATTGTGAAGATATAAGAAACCATACATTTTTCATTTATATCAAATTCGACCAAATGCATTTGACTATTGAACTTGCTTATTTTTGCACCAAGTTGTTTTAGACTAAAGTCTATTATATCTCCGCTTACTGAATTCCTATTCATGCTAAATCTCCTTTCTTCTTATTAGAATCGTATTAATAAATATATAGATGATATTATTATTGATATAGTCATTAACGGAAAACCTATTTTCATGTAATGTTTAAAAGTTATAGGATAACCGTTTTTGTTGCTTATGCTTGATAGAACTACATTTGCAGATGCACCGATTAATGTTCCGTTACCTCCAAGACAAGCACCTAAAGATAATGCCCACCATAATGGTGTTACGTCAATATTTCCTGTTTGTTGCATTGTAAGAATTAGTGGTATTAAAGTTGCAACGAAAGGAATATTATCAAGGAATGAAGAAATAATTGCGGATGCCCAAAGTATTATAATCATTGTAAGTACCATATTCCCACTTGTAGCAGACACCAATAAGTTAGCTAATTTATCGATTACTCCTGTTTCTTCAAGACCTCCTACTACTATAAATAGTCCTATAAAGAAAAGTATTGTTGACCATTCTACTCCAAGAATTATTTCTTCTGCATCTTGTTTTCCTATAAGTAACATAATTATAGCAGCAAGAAGTGCTATAACGCAAGATTCCATTTGTAGCTGAGAATGGAAAATAAATCCGATTACAACAAGAACAATAAGAACAATACTTTTTATCATTAAAGATTTATCTTTTATTGCTTTGTTTTCATCCATTTCCATTACTTTACTTATATTTTCTTCATCAACAATAAGTTGTTTTTTATAAATTAAAAGAAAATATATTATTGCTGTAATAATAATGAATATTACAGGTAGTCCTGTATTTAATATAAAATCTGTAAATCCTAAATTTGCAGCGCTTCCAATCATTATGTTTGGCGGGTCCCCAATTAGTGTTGCAGTACCACCTATATTTGAAGCCATAATTTGAGTAATAAGGAATGGTATGGGATTAATATTTAATATTCTTGTTATTGCTATTGTCATTGGACCAATTAATAAAACTGTAGTAACATTATCAAGGAATGCTGACAAAATAGCAGTTATTAAAATGAATATAATCATTATATTAACCGGTTTTCCTTTTGCAATTTTAGCCGACTTGATTGCTATGTATTCAAATATACCTGAATTTTTTACTACAGCTACAAAAAGCATCATGCCAACCAATACGCCGACCGTATTTATATCTACATATGATATGCTTGTTTCTATTGTTAAAATATGTGTAACAATAAGAAGTATTGCACCTGTAATTGCTGCAACGGTTCGGTGAATTCTTTCTGTCATAATTGCCGTCATTGTAATTAAAAAGATTACTATTGAAATAATTTGCTCTGTTGTCATTTTTTACCTGCCTATAAATTATTTTTATATTCAATAAACTTGTATATTATATATTAAAAGTTTTTTTATAGCAATGATTTATTTTCATATTATATATAATAAAAAATGTTGTAGTTAATAAAAATAATTTGTATATTTATATATTTGGATATAAAAAAAGTGTACAAACAAATTGTACACTTATAATAATCAATTATGAGGATGGTGGGGGAGAATGGATTCGAACCATTGTAGGCTGAGCCAACGGATTTACAGTCCGCCCCCTTTAGCCACTCGGGCACTCCCCCAGGTAAAATGGCGACTCGGAAGGGACTCGAACCCTCGACCTCTAGCGTGACAGGCTAGCATTCTAACCAGCTGAACTACCGAGCCGTAAAATTAAAAAGACTTTGGTGACCCCTAGGAGAATCGAACTCCTGTTTTCGCCGTGAAAGGGCGACGTCTTAACCGCTTGACCAAGGGGCCTTATTAACAGTCCTTTTATATTATACATGAAAAGTTGTTAAATGCAAGCTTTTTTTTTCAATTTTTATGAAATTTTTTCATGTTTTTTATTTAGGTGGATTTATTGCCATAAAATTAAAAAATAATCCTTTATTTAATGTTTTATGAAAGAATATAAATGTAATTTATTTTATAAACAAAGAGGTAAAAATGAAAGATTACGAACATAAAGCTGAATATTATGAAACAGATCAAATGGGTATTATTCATCATTCAAATTATATAAGATGGTATGAGAGTGCAAGGATATATTTTATGGATAATCTTGGAATAAGCTATAAAAAAATGGAAGAAAAGGGGATAATTTCTCCTGTTCTTAGTGTAAGCAGTGAATATAAGAATATGGTTTATTTTGATGATGTAGTTTTGGTAAATGTTAAAATAAAGAAATACAACGGTATTAGACTTGAACTTGAATATACTCTTACAAATAAAGAAACCGGAGAGATTGTTAATACTGGAAGCAGCAAACATTGTTTTTTAATGAATAATAAAATTATAAATTTAAAAAAAGTTTCTGAGGAATTTCATGAAATGTTTTTAAATGCAGTAGAAAAATAAAAACCGTTTGATATCATAATACAAAATGATATCAAACGGTTTTTTTATTTTATATATGGAATCATATCGTATGCTTTATCAAATATTAAGTCTGGGGTAGTATCAAACTTAGGTATATCTTCTTCTTTTGTTTCTCCACTTAGAACAAGGATTCCTTTTGCTCCATTATTTACTCCAGTTGCAACGTCAGTATAAATTCTATCTCCTATAAATGCAATTTCTTCTCTTTTATATCCAGTACTTTCAACTATCATATCTACAGTTTCTTTAAATGGTTTTCCAAGATATTTAGGTTTTTTCTCTGTAGATTTTGTTATAAGTTCGCACATAGCACCGCAGTCAGGCATAAAACCGTTTATTGTAGGACAGTTTATGTCAAGATGTGTTGCAAGGAATAAAGCTCCGTTTCTTATATAATGGCATGCTTTATCTAGTTTCTCATAAGTTAAAGTAGTATCGAAAGTCATGACAACTATGTCAGGATCTTCTTCAACAAGATTGATTCCTGCATCTTTAAAACTCTTTGTTACTTTAGGTGTAGCAACTAAGTATACTTTTTTATCTTTATATTTTGTATTTAGATATTTTATTGTTACGTTTCCTGATGTCATTACATCTTTATCGGTAACATTAAATCCCATATTGTTAAGTCTTTCTACATAAGTTTCTCCTGTTCTTGAAGAATTGTTTGTGAAAAATAAAACACCTTTATTGTTCTTTCTTAAATGTTCAATAAAGTCAAGAGAACCTTCTATAAGAGTTGAACTTAAGTAGATTGTTCCGTCCATATCCATAACGAAAAGTTTTATATCTTTTAAATCTTCTTTTTTCATATGCACCTCTATAAAAATTATGTACGAAAATTATGTATGCTAATTATATCATATAAATTTATTTATTAAAAACACTATTTTTCTTTTGGTTAAAAAACATATTGTGTTATAATAAACAATACACTATATATGGAGGTTTTATTTTGAGAAAATTTAAAATAGTTACTCTATTGATTGTTCTTATACTTTTTGTATATTTATATTTTGAAAATACCTCTTTATTTATAGTTCAAAAGAATGAAATTGTTTCAAATAAGATAGACAGTAATTTTGATGGATATAAAATTCTTCAGCTTTCTGACTTGCATTCAAGGGAATTTGGGGAAAATAATATAAAACTTATAAATAAAATTTATAAAATCGATCCTGATATTATAGTTTGTACGGGAGATATGATGAATTCCACAGAGGATGATGGTCATGTTTTTATAAATTTGGTAAAAAAAATATCAAAAGATTATCCTGTTTATTATATAGATGGAAATCATGAACAGCTTGTTGAATATAATAATATTGGTGTTTATGATGAATTTATATCTTCACTGAAAGATCTTGATGTTAAAGTTTTAAAAAATACAAAGGTGAAAATACAAAAAGGTTCATCGTATTTAAATATGTACGGGCTTAATATAGATTTAGTATACTATTCTACAAAGTCAGCGTTAAAAGAATCAAATATAGAATATACTGAAGATAATTTTTCAAAGACTATAAATAAAGAAACATTTGAAAATAATAAATATAATATTTTATTAACTCATAATCCTATTTACTTTGAAGTATATGAAAAAAGCGGTGTCGATTTGATTTTATCCGGACATGTTCATGGGGGGATAATAAGGATACCTTTTAAAGGTGGACTTTTATCTCCTGATCAAGAATGGTTTCCAAAATACTACCATGGATTGTATACAATTAATGATACAAATATGATTGTAAGTGCCGGACTTGGAAATGATACGGTTAATTTTAGAATATTTAACCCTTTTGAAATGAATTTAATAACTTTAAGAAGTGAATAAAAAAGACTTAATATATTAAGTCTTTTTTATTTTGTATTGTTTAATTCTTTTAATTGATATTTGGCAAATTTTAAATTTTCTATTAAAAATTTTTGTTCTGCAAATGAGCAGTTTTTAAAAATTTCTTCATATTCTTTTATCATTTCGTTTTGAGCTGTTTTTATTATACTTCCTTTTAAAATTTCATCTACGGTTATTTCAAGTGTATTTGCAATGTCAACTATAGTTTGAAGAGATGCTTTGCTTTGACCTTGTTCTATTTTACTTATGTGAGTAACGGATTTATTTATTAACTTAGATAATTCTTTTTGTGTAATATGTTTATTTTTTCTATAACTTTTTATTGTTTGTCCAATATTTGTATAATTTAGTTTCATTTTAAAATCCTTTATGTAATTATTAGTGATATTTAACATATATAATTAAATTAATACTTTTGGTTGTTATGATAGTATTATACAAAATTTATATTATAAATACAACGTTATACAATTAATTAGCCATTATTTTAAAATATACTATTTTTAATAAAATTAACCTTTATAGTTGTATTTTTCGACAAATTTTGATGTTTAGAAAATATATAATAATGTCAAGAAAAAAGGAAAGAGGTAAAAGAAATGAAAAAGATGAAATTATTTGTTATGTTTTATATGGTAAAAATGTTTGAAAGAATAGGGGATAATATGTATTTAAATATAAGGGTTGAACTAAAAAAGAATGAAAATCAAGTTGTCAATGACAGATTAGTAAATATGTATAAAAGATATTTTAAATTTAGAGCTAAACAGCTTAAAATAAAGAAAAGATATTTAGACTTGACATTAAATATATAATTGCATATAAAAAAAGCACCTTTTGGTGCTTTTTTATTATTCAGCAGTTGTTGGAGCTGAATATGTTCTACCTAGAAATTCTTGGTCAAGAGAGTATAAACCTTTTGCATCATGACCAAATAATTCAAATTTTCTTATATTATCTTCAGCGCTTTTTTCTTCTTCCATTTGTTCTGATACAAACCAATCTAAGAACTTCATTGTTCTGTAATCTTTGATTTCGTATGCAGCATCATATATATTATTTATTAAACCTGTTACGATTTTTTCATGTTGTAATGTTTTTACAAGTGGATCCATTGGTTTTTCATATGTGTATTCAGGTTTTTCAATAGCTTCACTTGTGATTTTATGTCCGTTATCTTTTAAATATTCTCTGATCATCATTGCATGATCTCTTTCTTCTTGAGCTTGGATATAAAACCAGTTTTCAAATCCATCTAAACCGTAATCAGCATAGAAATTTGCCATATCTAAATAGATATAAGCAGAGTATAATTCTTTATTTATTTGATCGTTTAATAATTCAGCAACTTTTTTATCTAACATTGTTCTTATCTCCTTTTTTGATTGTATCTAAATTATAATAGTTCTAATTTAAAATGTCAAGTATTTTATTTAAAAAATAATATTTTCTATAATATCATCTTTTGTTATGTTTCTGATTACCTTGCAAGGAACTCCTCCTGCTATAGCTCCTTTTGGTATATCTTTATTTACTACACTTCCGGCAGCAATTACACTTCCTTGTCCTATAGTTACACCTGCACAAATTGTAGAATTTGCACCTATCCATACATCATCTTCTATTGTTATAGGTTTAGATGTTCCGACTCCTTTTGCTCTTTGGGTTTTATCTATTGCATGACCTGAACATGCAATACATACACCCGGAGCAATAAATGCATTTTTACCAATATTTACAGGAGAGGTATCAAGTATTACACAGTTATAGTTTATTACAGCAAGCCCATGCATATGTATATTGAATCCATAATCACAGTGAAAAGAAGGCTCTATAAAAACAAGAGGGTTATATGTTCCAAGTAAATTTTTTAGAATTTCTTTTCTTTTGTCTTCTTCTATTGGAGAAGTATTATTATATTCAAAACATAACATTTTAGATTTTTGTTGAATTTTTGCAAGTTCATTTGAATGGTTTGAATTATAACCTTGTTTATTTTTTAATATTTCCATTAAATCCATATTTTGTACCCCTTAAAATAAAAAAGACCCTAAAATTGCCAAGATTTTGATCCTATCAAAAATGATAGGTGGGTTATCTGCTTACCGCTTCTGCCGTCCACTTATAGAGGCTTGACATCTACTTAAAGACCCGATATCCCTGTGTAAAAGTGTAGGTTCAAAATAATAGCATAATTTTAAGGTCATATATATTATATGATTAAATTATAAAAATATCAACCTAAAAGATATTTTGTGTATATCAAAATTTGGAAACAGAGTAAATATTTTATGCAAAATTTTTAATAAAAATGTATAAAAATAAAAAAATATAAAAAAATTCCCTTTTATTGTTGACTAATTATACATTTTTATGTATAATTAGTCAGTATTTTAAATTAGTGATTTATTTTGGAGGTATATATATAATGAAAGATAAAATAGTATTAGCTTATTCAGGTGGACTAGATACTTCAACAATAGTTCCTTGGCTTAAAAATAATTATGATTGTGAAGTTCACGCGGTATGTGTTGATGTTGGACAAGTAGATCCAAATGAAAAAGAAGATTTAGCAAAAAGAGCTATTGAATATGGTGCAGATAGTATTGATATAATTGACGCAACTGAAGAACTTGTAAATGATTATATTTTCCCAATGTTAAAATCAGGCGGAGTTTATGAAAACAAATATTTACTTGGTACATCTATTGCAAGACCATTAATTTCTAAGATTTTGGTTGATAAAGCAAGAGAACTTGGTGCAAATTGTATTTGTCATGGTGCTACAGGTAAAGGAAACGATCAAGTTCGTTTTGAACTTACAATTATGGCTTTAGCTCCTGATATTAAAATTATTGCTCCTTGGAGACTTTGGAGTATAAAATCAAGACAAGATGCTCTTGATTACTGTATTAAACATGATATTAAACTTAATATGTCAGCAGAAGAAAGTTATTCAAGAGATATGAATATCTGGCATTTATCTCATGAAGGATTGGAACTTGAAGATCCTGCAAACATGCCTGATTACAGAAACCTTCTTCAAAAAACAACATATGTAGAAGATGCTCCGGATGAAGCAGAAGAAATTGAAATTGAATTTGAAAAAGGTATTCCTGTTAAATTAAACGGAGAAAAAATGGATGGTGTAAGCCTTCTTGCAAAATTAAACGAACTTGGCGGAAAACATGGTATTGGTGTTGTAGATATGGTTGAAAACAGGGTTGTAGGTATGAAGTCAAGAGGTATATATGAAACTCCGGGCGGAACAATTTTATACTATGCTCACAATGAACTTGAACAACTTGCTTTAGATAGAGAAACTCAAGCATATAAGAGAACAGTAGCAGTTAAATATGCTGATCTTGTATATTCAGGAATGTGGTTCTCTCCACTTAGAGAAGCATTAGATGCTTTTGTTGATAAAACACAAGAAACTGTTACAGGTAAAGTTTCTCTAAGATTATATAAAGGTAATATGATTACAAAAGGTATTGAAAGTCCATATTCATTATACAATGAAGAAATTGCTTCATTTGAAACAGGTGAATTATATGACCATAATGATGCAGCAGGATTTATTAAACTTTATGGACTTCCATTAAAAATCAGAGCTTTTATGAAAAAGAAAAACGAAGATAAATAGTTTATTTTACATTTAGTTTTTATCTTTCATCCTATAGACCTCTCTCTTAAATAAGAGAGAGGTTTTTTGTAGTCAAAGTTAATTTTTATATTTAAAATTATTAAAAAAAATATTATCATGTATATATAAAATTATTTGAGGTTATTTTTTAATGAAAATTAGAGATTATAATTACAGAGATATTGACGGAAAATTTGTAGCGGTAAATAATGCCGATAAATTTCTTTTAAAAATGGGGATTCATGATATTGAAGAAAGTTTTATCGGATATGTTTATACAGATGATAAAAGAGGAATAATGCTTAGAATTTTGGGAGATATGGTTGATAAGTCCAATAGAAAATATATAGAAGAAAAGATAAAACTTGCAAATTATGATTTGATTGAAGATTTAGATATAGATATTTTAAATGAAATAGAACATATACATATAAAGGAAGAGGAAGCAAAAAATCATTTAAAATTTGATGAAAATAACAAAACTGTTTATAAAGTAAGAAACAGAAAAGAAATAGATAATCTTAGAAGCAGAATTTTTCCAGATGATATAAATATAGTTATACCTTATAAAGAAGGTTATGTTGAAAAAATTTGGGCAAGATCTTTTGATTATATACAAAAAGAAAATATTTATATTTTATCTTTATTGAAAGACTCTGTTTATGATGAGAATTTAAAGAAAGATTCTCTCGTTGCTTGTAAATATTTTAATAACGGGAAAAGTGAAGCTTTGATTTTCTTGGGAGTTACAGAAATTTTGTAAAATCATGTATAATATTGATATTGTCATATATTAAATAATATGTTATTGTAATAAATAGTGAAAAATTGAAAAGTTATGTTTAGGAGTAATTGTTATGAAAATGTGGTCAGGAAGATTTGCTGAGCAAAATGCAAAAGAAGTTGATATTTTTAATAACTCTCTTCATTTTGATAAAGTGCTATATAAATATGATATTAAAGGAAGTATGGCTCATGTAAAAATGCTTAGCAAACAAGGTATAATTACAAAAGAAGATGAAATTAAGCTTGTTGAAGCTTTAGAAAATTTAATGAAAGATATAGATGAAGGTAAAGTTACTTTTAATGAAGAATATGAAGATATTCACATGGCTGTTGAAAGTATCTTAACTGATAGAATAGGGGATAGTGCAAAGAGAATTCACACTTGCAGAAGTCGTAACGATCAAGTGGCTCTTGATATGAAGATGTATGTTAAAGCTGAAATAATGGAAGTTATGGGGCTTGTGAAAAATCTTATTTTTACATTACTTGAAATTGCAAAAGATAATACAAAAACAATAATGCCCGGATATACACATATGCAAAGAGCTCAAACAGTTACATTTGCGCATCATCTTTGTGCTTATGTAGAAATGTTTAGAAGAGATATGGATAGACTTAAAGATACATACAAAAGAACAAACGTTATGCCTCTTGGGGCAGGTGCACTTGCTTGTTCTACATTTGATATCGATAGGGATTATGTTGCAAGTTTACTTGATTTTGACAGTATTACTTTAAATTCTCTTGATACTGTATCTGACAGGGATTATGTAATTGAGCTTTTAGATGATTTGGCTATAATAATGATGCATTTATCACGTTTTAGTGAAGAGATTATTTACTGGGCAAGTGATGAATTTAAGTTTATTACTGTTTCAGATAAATATTCTACAGGTTCATCAATGATGCCTCAAAAGAAAAATCCTGATGTTGCAGAGCTTATAAGAGGTAAAACAGGCAGGGTGTATGGTAATTTAATGGCGATGTTAACAGTTATGAAAGGTCTTCCTCTTGCTTATAACAAAGATATGCAAGAAGATAAAGAATCAACTTTTGACAGTGTGGATACAGTAAAACAATGTTTAAGCATATTTACTGGAATGATTGATACAATAACTGTAAATAAAGATGTATTAAAAGATGCTTGTGTAAACAGCTTTATGAATGCAACAGATGTTGCGGAATATTTAGTTAAAAAAGGATGTCCATTTAGAGATGCGCATTTTGTGGTTGGTAATTTAGTTGGAAAATGTGTAAGAGAAAATAAATTCCTTCAAGATTTAACCTTAGATGAATTTAGGGAACAAAATGAACTTTTTGAAGATGATATTTACGAAGTACTTCATGTTACAACGGGAATAAACAAAAAGAATATGACAGCATCTCCGAAAGAAGATATAGTTAAAAAATACATAGAAAAAATACTTGATGAAATAAAATAAAAGACAACGTGATGTTGTCTTTTTTATTTCTAATATTATGGAAAAGTTTTTAATTTTGATTTATAATTATATAAAATTATATAATATTTGTATTTGAGGTAATAAAATGATTTGCCCAAAATGTGGTTATGATAATAACAGGAGAAATGATTGTTGCAGTGAGTGTGGATTTTCTTTAAAAGAAAGAAAGGTAATAAATAAAAACGACAATAATATTACATATGCAGAATTATTAACTAAACGGTATATCAGATATAAGACAATTCAAAATATTTCAGGTATGGTATTTTTAATTTCATTTATGACTATGTTTTTTGCTATTGATTCTGATTATGATATTATAGAGTTTATAGGAACTATAGGTATGTTATTGATATTACCGACTTTGTTTTTATATATTATTTTTGGTATAGTAAGATATATACAAAAGAGGAAAATTACAAAAGAACTTGACAATTAAAAAAAGATTATTATATAAAATTTTTTATATGGAGAATTAATTATGAAAATATTGGTTGCAATGGATTCCTTTAAGGAAAGTCTATCTTCTCTTGAAGCAGGGAATGCTGTAAAAGAGGGGATACTTAGTGTTGATGAAAATATAGATGTTGTTGTTAAGTCTTTTGCTGATGGAGGCGAAGGAAGTATAGAGTCTGTTATGGAGGATATTAACGGAGAAAGGATTGATTTAAAAGTCCATAATCCTTTGGGGGAAATAATTGATAGCTACTATGAGATTATGGATGATACTGCTTTTATTGAAATGGCAAAATGTTCAGGGCTTGATTTGATACCTGAAAGCGAAAGAGACCCTATGATTACTTCGTCTTTCGGGGTTGGGGAAATGATTAGAGATGCAATTTCAAGAGGTATTAGAAATTTTGTAGTATTTATTGGTGGAAGTGCTACAAATGACGGCGGATGCGGTATGTTAAAAGCCTTAGGATATAGATTTTATGATGAATTTAATAATTTAATTCCTGCCGGAGGCGGTAAGCTAAATAGGCTTCATTATATTGATGAAAGCAGAGCTATGGAAGAATTAAAAGAATGTAAATTCGTTGTGGCTTCTGATGTTAAAAATCCACTTTGTGGAGAAGAGGGTGCAAGTATGGTTTATTCTATTCAAAAAGGTGCTGATGAAAAAATGGCATTTGATTTAGATTACAGCCTTAAAAGACTTGCAAAGGAAACATATGATAAATGGGGAATAGATTACAGCAATAAAGAAGGTGCTGGTGCTGCCGGAGGAATCGGGTTTGCTTTTATGGCATTTCTTGGGGGTAAAATTATTTCCGGAGTAGATGCTGTTTTAGATTATTCAAAGATAAAAGAAGAAATCAAAGATTGTGATTATGTTATAACGGGGGAAGGAAAATTTGATAGACAGTCTTTTATGGGTAAGGCTGCAGTTAGTCTTTGCATAATGGCAAAGGAATATAATGTGAAAACAATACTGCTTGCAGGTAGTGTCGAAAGTGAAGATAAGCTTGACAGCGAGTTTATTGATGGATATTTTTCAATAATTCATAAACCAATGGAACTAGACGAGCTAATCGAAAAAGATACAGCCTATAAAAACTTAAAAAATACAGCAAGACAAATATTTAAGGTGATTGTTTAAAAAGCGGGTTCATACCTGCTTTTTTTGTATAAAAAAAAAACTCTGAATACTCAGAGTTAAAAGGCATAAAAATGGAGCTGATGATAGGACTTGAACCTACAACCTGCTGATTACAAATCAGCTGCTCTACCGATTGAGCCACATCAGCACCGCTCATATAATATACTAAATTATTTATGTTTTGTCAACTATTTTATTCTTAAACTTCAATATATTTTTATAATTAATTAAAATTTTTAGATACAATTTTTAATATTATTTTACTATATGTAAGTTTTTTAATATTTTTTTTAAATACTATTAAAGTTATTAATTGGTATTAAATATTTGCAATAGAGACAAAAAGATAACAATTATTATATAAAAAGTAAATAAAAAAAACTCTGAATACTCAGAGTTAAGAGGCATAAAAATGGAGCTGATGATAGGACTTGAACCTACAACCTGCTGATTACAAATCAGCTGCTCTACCGATTGAGCCACATCAGCACTGCCTATATAATATACTAAATTATTTTGCTTTTGTCAACTGTTTTTTTTATTTTATTTATTTTTATGTTTTATTTTAAATATAGTTTAAAAATCTTGTAAAAAAGTTGGGACAAAATTTTGGGGAAAACGTGGTATAATGATATCGTAAAAAATTATAAATAGCAGCTGTTATATATTAATCATTCAAATAAAAGAGTCAAAGTTAATTTGCTTTGGCTCTTTTTTGTTGGGAAGGAGAAGGGATGAAAAATAAAACTTTACTAGTTAATAAAAAGCGTATTGATGTAAGCGACGAAGTTTATAAAGCTTACTACAAAGAAAGAGAACATGAACGATATCTTTATAAAAAAGCGAAAGACAAAGAGTATTCATATGAAAATATGAAGGAAAATGGGATACAGTTTGAATATAATCAGGGTATGTATATTCAGTGTGAAGACGAAATAATAAAAAAATTAGAAATTAAAAAATTGAATTTAATACTTAAAGATTTAAGCAAAGATGAAAGAAGACTTGTTTATCTGTATTATTTTGAAAATAAGACAGAAAAGGAAATAAGTCTTCTTTTTAATTTGTCTCAAAAGGCAATAAATAAACGAAAAAATAATATTATAAAAAAACTTAGAAATTTTTATCAAACAAGGTACTTAAATATATAAAAATTTCCTTAAAGATATGAAAGAGAAATATTTGACAATTAAATAATCGTATATTTCAAAGTAGATTTTATATGTTGCAAATTTTAAAATCAAACGATTGCTTGTATTGTCAAAATAGAAAAGGAGGATAGTTATGGTTGAGATTAAATGTATTTCAGGCGATCCATTTTATATGGAGTCAAAGCTTGAAGAGGCTATGAATGAAGGATTTGAAATAATAGATATTACAACAAATTTGTATCATAGCAGTAGCGGAGAAAGAAAAGAGACTACGGCTTATCTAAAAAAAGTAATTAATTAGTTTAAAAGTATGAATAAATAAAAAATAAAGGCAGTTATATATAGAAATAGTTTTTAATGTTATTTATTTCATACTTTTTATATAAAACTTTTTCTTAGATATTTTAAGGAAATGAATTACGCTGAATGTCAGCGAAAACAACAGAAAGGAGATGATTTGTTTATGTTTGAAGAAACGATTGTGACAGTAAAAGAAAATCCTATTCAAAGAAAAGTTCTTATGATTCCAAAATTCAGGTTTGATGAAGTAAATGAAAAATATAAGCAAAATAAAAAAGACATTTTACTTTTGAAAGAAGAATTAAAGAAAAAAGAGAATGAGAAAAATCTTTTACTAAATGATATAAAAAATATTAAACAATCCTATGAAAAAGCTCTGATTAACTTACAGGTAAAGGAGACATTTGTGGAAGGTGGAATATTAAATAGGAGCTGCACCGGCAGCAAATGAAGTAACTTGCTTATCAGATGATTCACAAAAATTCATCACTGGTATTAAAGGTATGGCTGCTATGGAATTTGTTGCAAATTATGATGCAGATATTTTTGAACAATTAGTTGGCGCAGAAGGTGAAGAATTAACATATAAAATTAACTTTGATGAAACAGAATATTCTTTCACAGGTAAACATAACGCATTAATCGTAGGTGCTGGTTTAAATGTTGCAGTAGATATGAAAGTTGTTGTTTTACCAAGCTCAAAAATTTCAAAAAGCATTGCGTAGATAATAAATATAGAGGAGGAAACTCCTCTATAAAATATGAAATAAAGAAAAAAATGAAATTGAAAAAATCAATTTTAGTTCATGGATAAATGGTATTTGTATATCTCATGCTATTGCAAGTGTTTTAGGAGATAATAACAAATATCCAGGTAAGCCTTTTGAGTTATTTAATGAAAACAAAGAAGAAGAAGTTAAAAATAATGAAGAGATTTTCAGTGCTTATGTTACTATGTTTAATAATGAATTTGAAAAGAAAGCTAAATAATATAGCTTTCTTTTTTAGTTATTATATCTTTTGATGTATTTTATTTGATTTTTGTTTAGCTTAATATTTAGGTATTCAAAAATAGAGGCACAATCTAATAGTTTGATATTTGTATTTATATTTTCAAAAGAGTTTTTTAGTGTAAAGCTATATTTTTTATTATTGTCATTAAATACAATATCAATAAATTTTAAAGACTTGATAAAATCTTCATTATTATTTATTTTAATTTTGTCTTTAGATAATATTATATAAATATTTTCTATATTTTGATATGTAATAAAACATGTAATGTTAGTATTATATTCAGCAGATAAAATAAGACCCATATCTGTTGCAATAATATAGTATCCTGTACAGGTGCATTTTGAACCGGTCTTAAATTCATAGATTAATTTAAGTAATCTTTGAGATTTGAATTTAGTAATTAAACTTATTATTTCATATGATGAATTAACTTCTTTTGTTTTCATTTGAATTACCTCTTGAAAGAAAGATTCTTATAATAAAATTATAATTAACCGAAATTAAAAATAAAGTATTATATGCGTTTTGTTTAAATACTCGACAAAAAAAAGGCAATTTTTTGTCAATAATAATTATTTAATCTGTCTCTTATACACATCTCCGAGCCCACGAGACGCGTTCTATGATCTCGGTTGCCGGCGTGGGGGTGGATACGGGGGGGGGGGGGGGGGGGGGGGG
>NZ_JBQKFF010000008.1:0-51256 GCF_052119445.1 Anaerofustis sp. LCP19S3_F7
AACTAATATTATATTTCTTTCTTATAAAATATATCTTTTTATTAAGATTTGTTAAATATTCTTTATTTAAAGTAGAGGAACTTTCATAGAGTTTCTCTATTTTTTTATATTCTTCACTAAAATTTTTTCTAATAAAATTAAGAAAATAACTTCTCGTCTGCCCTCTTAAGTTTAAAGGACCTGTTAAAATATAATCTACGTTTATTTGTTTTCCTAAATAAAAAATTTTATCTATATTTTCTATACTATCTGTAATATATGGAATAATTGGCATCATATGAATAGCAGTATTTGCATTTGTCTTTCCTATTTCTTTTAACATATTTATCCTTTGAATACTGCTTTTAGAATAAGGCTCGATTAATTTTCTAATTCTTTCGTCCATTACTGTTATTGTTGAAGCAATATTCACATACGTTTTCTTTGAAAGTTTTTCAATTAAATCAATATCCCTTAAAATCAAATCGGACTTTGTGGAAATTATAATTGGCTGATTATATTTAATCATAAGTTTTAGTACTTCTCTCATTAGTCCATATTTTTCTTCCAAAGGCTGATATGAATCCGTTACACTTCCCATATTTATGATTTTATTGTCTTTTTTCTTTCTAAGTTCCTTTTCCAATACTTCAAGAATATTCTTCTTTACAAATATTTCATTAAAGAAGTCAGTTGAACCTAAGTAACTATTTGAATAAAGAGCATAGCAATAACTGCATTTATGAGAACATCCTCTGTAAATATTTAAATCCAGACTATAAGGAAGTCTTGAATTTGAAATCTTGTTTATGGCACTTTTACATTCAATTTCTTTTACTATCATATATACCACCTTTAGAACTTTTGTTCGTATATATTATAGCTAGAATTATATTATTTTACAATACTGATTTATACTTATTTTAAAATTAAATGTATGCTGTTAATGAGTAACAATATGTAAAATATTACTGACAATGTTATACAAAGGAAAAAACCTAATTTTATTCTCTTTTTTCTAAATTCAACTGCTTTACATACAAGTAATGTTGCAAAACACAAATAAAATAACGGTAAACTAACTAAACGGGATACCCCAGACCTTGATAAATAAAAAATAAAAATACTATGGTTAACACTTTAAATATAGCTTTTATAAAATGCATGTCATTCCTCTGTAATCCTTAATAAATTGTTCATATTGTATCATTATAAGTAGTAATTTTATGTTAACATAATCTAAAATTTTCCTAAAAAAAGAATACTTCCCTTTGAAGTATCCTTTTTTATAAGACATATGTATATTATTTTATAATTGCATAAATTAAGCTATCCATTATTTTACCATTTTTAAATATGCTTTTTTCTTTTCTGCCTTCTAATTTAAAGCCGTTATTTTGGAGAACTTTTCTTGATGGAATGTTTGTTTCAAATATTTTTGCTTCAATTCTTACTATATCCATTCTTTCAAAAGCTTCTTTTATAACCATTTTTACAGCTTTTTTCATTATTCCTTTATTTTGGAATTCTTCCCCTATTCAGTATCCTATTTCTGCAGTTTTTCTATTTACATCATTTAGTTTTATAACGGATATGCTTCCCACTGCTTTTCCGTTTACCGTTATGGCTTTTAATATATTGTTAATATCATTATTAATACAGTCTTTTATAAAAAATTCAGCATTTTCCCTTGTATAAGGATAAGGAAAAATATCTCTTAAATTATCGGCAATACGTTTATTATTTGCGTATTTTACCACATCATCTACATATTTTAAATTCCATTGTTCAATTTTAAAATCCATTATTACCAGTCCTTGCAAACATCAACCCAATCTAAAGCATTTGAATATTTAAACAAATCTTCCATATTAAGTTCTATTGCTGAATTAGAACTTCCACAAGCAGGAAATACCGTATCAAATCTTTTTAAAGATTCATCAAGATATGTTTTTACTTTTTCAGGGTTTGCAAAAGGACATACACCTCCTATTTTATGATTTGTATATTTTTCAACGTCTTCCATAGATAACATCTTTGCCTTTTGTGAAAATCTTGTTTTAAATTTTTTATTGTCAATTTTAGCATCTCCTGCAGCAACAACAAGAATACATCCTCCTTCTTCTTCATTTTTATCATAAAAAGAAAGAGTTTTTGCAATTCTTGCTCCTGTTGTTCCAAGTGCTTTTGCAGCAAGCTCTACTGTTGCACTTGAAGTTTCAAACTCCATAACTTTATCTTTCATATTAAATTTATCAAAATATTCTTTTACTAAATCTATTGCCATACTTTCCTCCAAAATATAAACTATTTTAATATTATATCACAAATAAAAAGGGATAAATTAATTTCTACCCCTTTAAATATTAAATATAATTATATCTGTTTTTTTCTTTAATTATGAAGAACAAGGAAACCATTAATGCAAGTATCTCTGCTGTCGGTATTGCAAGCCACATTCCGTCAACTCCTATAAATAAAGGAAGAAGCATAATTGCACCTGATATAAAAACGAATGTTCTCATAAATGATATTATCGCTGAAACCTTACCGTTTGAAAGAGCTGTAAACATTGCAGATGCAAAAATATTAAATCCTGAAAACAAGAATGTTATGGAGAATAACAAATATGCTCTTGTTGCTATTGGATAAACTTCGCTGTTTACAGGTATAAATATAGTTACAACCTTAGATGAGAATAACAATGATAGAATAAATATACATATTACAGATACCAAAATTATTCTAATACTGTTTTTAAAGGCTTTTTGAAGCTGTTTTTTATTTTCGCTTCCAAAGTTATAACTAAATATCGGAGCAACCCCGCTTGAAAATCCCATATAAATTGAATTAAACAAGAACTGCGCATAAAGAAGCAATGATATTGCGGCAACTCCGTTTTCTCCAAGCATTTTCATTAATGATATATTAAACATCCAGTTTGTAATACACATTGAAATATGCCCAACCATTTCCGATGCACCGTTAAACATAGCTTCAGTTATTACTTTAGGGTTTTTATCTATCTTTGAGAAATGAAGTCCTTTTTTGTTTATTATAAAAAATATTAATCCCGATGTTGCAGGAATCATATATCCAATAACCGTTCCCCATGCAGCACCTTTTATTCCCATATTTAAAGGAACCATAAACACATAATCAAGTATTATGTTTGTTATTCCTGCAAGAACAGTAAAAAATAGTCCTAAGTTTGGCTTTCCGGCAGTTACAAAAAGGCTACTAAATACAAGTTGAAGCATTAAAAGCGGAGCAAATCTTAAATATATGTTCAAATAATCATGGCAATATCCAAATAATATTTCACTTGCACCTAAAAAATTTATTATTTTATCTAAAAATAATACAGAAAAAATAGACATTATCATGCTTATTACAACAATTGTAATTACAATAAGAGATAAATCTCCATTTGCTTCTTCGTCTTTTTTCTGCCCTATCTTTTTTGCTATTATGGCACTTCCTCCGGTACCGAACATAAGTCCAACCCCGAAAAATAAATTTAAAAGAGGTTCTATTATGTTAATTGCACTTAGTCCGTTAACCCCTACTATTCTTGATATAAATACTCCGTCAACTATTGTGTAAAGAGACATGAACAGCATCATAATAATAGTGGGAAAACTAAACTTAATTAAAGATATAAGATTAAATTCTTTTGCTATATTATTATTCATTATTCATTCCTCCTTATAATTTCACTTTGAACATTATAAACCTTCAAGTAACTTGAATGTCAAGAGTAAAATATATATAATATAGATAAAATAAATTTTGAGGTAATAAAATGGAAAACAAATATAATATAGGGCTTATTTCCAAAATTCTAAATATACCAAGATCAACTCTAAGATACTGGGAAAGCGAAGGGCTGATAAACTTAAAAAGAAATAAAGAAAATGATTATAGAGAGTTTGATGTTTCATCTATATTTGAAATCCTTGACATAGCTTTATACAGGAAACTAAATATTTCTATAAAAGAAATAAAAAAAATGGAAAATCAAAATGTTAAAGAAATAGAAAAAGTTTTAATCAAAAACAAAGAAAACATAGATAAAAGCATTAACGAACTAAAATATACAAAAACATTAATTGAAAAAAGAATTAATCAAATACAAATTTATTATGAACTTATAAATAACACTTATCAAAAAGCAGATAAAATAGAAAATATAAAATATATCGTGAACTTTGATATAAATAACAAAAAAATTCTTTCAAAATATATAAACTCTCCCGAAAACTTTGTATTTTATAAAGAAAAGAACGAAGAAATGAAATACGGTTTTATATTAAATAATATAAACAAAGAAGATAAAATTCTTTGGACAAAAGAAAAAGACAAAAATAAGAAATATTTAAAATTCATTTTAAAACAAGATTATTATAACCTAAATACAAATTTAGATTTTCATATTAAAAACTTAACTGATATGGGTTATGAAACCGGAGAAATGATAGCAAAGTATTTAATGACGGATTTCGAGGGTAAAAAGTACGATTACTATGAAACATATATGGAAATAAAATAAAAAAAGGACCTAACAGTCCTTTTTTACATTATGCCAAGATCCATAAGAACATCTTCAGCATTTGTTGCAGCTTTAACTTTGCCATAAACTTTTTCTATATTTCCTTGTTCATCGATAATATAAGTAGTTCTTACTACACCCATGCTTTTTTTACCGTACATATTCTTTTCTTTCCACACATCATAAGACTGAATTACTTTAAGTTCAGGGTCTGAAAGAAGAATAAAAGGTAAATCATGTTTATTTATAAAATTAGAATGAGACTTTTCACTGTCTTTGCTTATTCCGATTACAACAATGTCGTTATCTTTGTATTTATCATAGTTGTCTCTAAATCCACAGGCTTGTTTTGTACATCCAGGAGTATTATCCCTTGGATAGAAATAAAGAACCACTTTCTTTCCTAAAAAATCAGATAAACTTACTTCTTTTCCGTCTTTATCATTAAGTGTAAAATCAGGTGCTTTTATACCTTGTTCTAACATAATATTCCCTCCTTAAATTTTGAAGAAAACAAAATTATTTTCATTTGAATATTCTTCACTAAAACTATATCCATTATAACAAAATTCTTTTAATTTATCACTATTATTTATCTTTTTATCAACTATATACCTTACCATTTCCCCTCTTAGCATTTTAGCTTCAGTTGCAATAGTTCTAATTTTCCCTTTATGAAAACTCTTAAAATCAACTGTGATAAATTTGTCTTCATCTTTTAAATATGGCGTAATAACTTTTGAATATTCCTTTGAGGCAAGATTGATTACTTCTTCATTATCCTTATATAATTCCTTATAAATACTGTCTGCCCAGAATTTATATAAATTTTTACCGTCTATATCAAGTTTACACTGCATTTCAAGTCTATAGGGACAAATACCGTCATAAGGTTTTAATATACCGTATAAACCGCTTATTACCCTAATGGTAGAGTTTACGAACTCATAATCTTCTTCCTTAAATTCTTCTGCTTTTATATGTGTATATTGAAGACCGTTATAAGATAATATTGCAGGTATTTCATGCTTAAAATCAAAGAAATCATTATAGTAAACAAAAGTTTCCATTGCTATTTTAGGATTTACTTTCATAATACTTTCTATTTCCATAGGCGAAAACTTCTTTATTATTTTAGCAAGCTGTTTTGCCTTATTAAAAAATACAGGGGTTGTAATTTCTTTTTTTTCATCATATGCTATTTTCATTTTCTTTGCAGGTGAAATTATTACTTTCAATGTTAAACCTCTTTTATAAAAAATTTACGAATGCTCCCGCAAGAACCACAGTTATAAGTCCCGATACGGCTACGGAAAGTCCGCTCATAGCCCCTTCAACCTCTCCCATTTTAAGAGCCTTGGCTGTTCCTACTGCATGAGCAGCTGTTCCTATTGCAAGCCCTTTAGATATTGGGTGCTTAATCTTAAATATTTTTAGGATATATTCTCCCATTAAATTCCCAAGTATTCCGGTTATTATTATTACGGCAACCGTTATTGAAGCAATTCCTCCGAATTGTTCACTTACAGTCATTCCTATTGCCGTAGTAATTGACTTTGGAAGAAGAGTAACATATTGCTCATGAGTCAAAGCAAATAAGTATGAAAACAATAAAATACTTCCAAGACTTGAGAGTACTCCTGCAGTTATCCCTATTATAATTGCTTTAAAATTGTGTTTAAGGGTTTCAAATTCTTCGTATAAAGGTATTGCAAGACATATTGTCGCAGGGGTTAGGAAGTAGCTTATATATTTTGCGCCCTCATAATAAACATCATAGTCAATTTTAAAAACACTTAATACAATACTTACAAAAATAATGGCAATAAGTATAGGATTAAAAACATTTAACTTTGTTTTTTTTCTTATTATATCCCCTATAAAATACCCAAGTATTGTTATCAAAACCGCAAAATAAAGAGAATTTTTAATTATTTCCATTATTCACATTCTCCTTATCTTTATTTATTACAAATTGTGAAACATGCCCCGTTACAACCATAACAATAATTGTAGTTACAAAAACGATTATTGTCATAGGAAATAAAAATTCCTTTAAAACCGCAAATAACGTAACTATTTCTACACCTATAGGAACGAACATTATAGGCATTGTATCCAGTAAAAAACTGCCAACGTCTTTTATATAACTTAATTTAAGTATATTTGATTTTAGAAGTATCAGCATTATTATAAGACCGTATATACTGCTTGGAATCGGAAGCGGTATTATATAATTTAACAGCTCACTTACAAAAGTTATTAAACAAATAATTAAAAATTGATAAAAATATTTCATATTATGCCTTTCTAAAATGTATTTTGAAAATTAATTATATATTAAATATGAAAATTTTTAAAGTTTTTTACATTACCAAACGAAACTTTTAATATTTTTTTGCTGTCTTTAATCTTATATAATTTGCCTTTCTATTATATAAAATTTAACTTAATTATTATTAAAAAGCATAAAGTATTTACTTTAATTTTACAAATATTTTAAATAAAAAAGACACATAACGTATCTTTAAAAGCTTAAATAGAACATATAGAAAGCTATAAGAAGCATTAAAATTGAAAGCAATATTTTTACTACAAACTGTACTTTTGCATATTTTTCGCTTTTGTTCAAATTTTTTGTAAATCCAATACCGGTACCTACAAGAACTGTTAATATACCGTGTCCCACAGAATAACAAAATAACATTATTATTCCCATTAATAAATTTCCCTTTGATGCAACAAAGCTTAAAATAACAACCAAAGCGGGAGTTGAGCAGGGAGAAGAAAAAACACCTGAAAGTATACCGCATATAAATGCTCCTATATATCCCGTTTTACCGTTTTTTGAAACCAAGTTTGTTGAGGGTATAAAATTATAAAGTTCCAATATTTGAAGAGCCATTAAAACCATTATTATTCCAAGAAATATATAAAACCATTTACCTGAAAGAGAAAGTATGTTTCCTATCAGTGCTAAAACTACGCCAAAAAGCGTAAATGTAAGTGCTGTTCCAAGAGCAAATACAACGCTTAATAAAAATAGATTTTTCGTTTCTTTTTTGCTGTTTAACCCTACATAACCTACTATCAAAGATATTGAGGATAAGGAACATGGAGTAAATGAAACCAATATTCCTGCCAAAAAAGCAAATAATGGAGCAAAAGCAGAGCTTGAAGCTATTATGTTTGATAAACTTTCTATTAGTTGATTCATATTATTCTACTCCCAAATATTTAAATATTGCTCTGAATTCTTCTTCGCTTAATATTCCCTCTCTTGCAGTAAATAAATGTTCATTTGTATCTTTTGAAGTATATTTTATTAAATCTACTCCCGAAGCCTGGGGTGGAGAATAAGGTTTGCCGTTTTTATCAAAGAAGAAAATAGTCGGTGTAACTCTTATTGGAAAATCTTCTATACCGCTGACATTAGCATCTATGTTAATTGTTTTAATGATAATTTTACCTTCATACTCTTTTGCAAGATCATGTATTGTAGGTTCCATTTCTCTGCATGGAGGACATGTTGAACTTGAAAATTTAGAACGATTGGAAGATTTTGTTTTTTAAGTTCATCCATATTAAGACTTTTTTATTCATATTCCATCTCCCTTCTTTTATTTAATTCATTTTATCATATAAATTGCTTTTTGTTAACATATGCAAACACGTTTTTTAGAATTATTTTAATTTACATTATTTCCTCTACATAAATTATATGCTTAAAATAATAAAAAACCTGCAAATATAAATATTTACAGGTTTCTACTTTATAAATTATACATATGATTTAAAGGTCCGCTTCCCTTTCCAAGATCTAACCCTGCCTTTAGGGCTCCTGTTATATAATCTTTTGCATTTTTAATGCTTTCTTCTTTAGAATAGCCCATTGCAAGATTACAAGCAATTGCAGAAGAAAGAGTACAGCCTGTTCCGTGAGTATTATTAGTATCTACTCTATCCCCCTTAAACCAGAAAATTTCTCCATTATCATATAAAAGATCATTTGCGTTTTTATCATAATGACCGCCTTTTATAAGAATTGCACTGTCAATGTTTTTAGATATTTCTTTTGCTGCTTTAATCATATCTTCGTCAATTTTTATACTCATACCCGATAAAACTTCAGCTTCAGGAATATTAGGAGTGATTATTGTTCCAAGTGGAAGAAGTCTGTTTATTAAAGTATCTTTTGCTTCATCACTTATAAGCTTACTTCCGCTTGTTGCAACCATTACAGGATCAACAACAATATTTTCTGCTTTATATTCAATTAGTTTATCTGCTATGGTATTGATTATATCGCTGTTTGAAACCATACCAATTTTCACACTGTCAGGTCGTATATCAGTAAAAATGCAATCAATTTGATTTTTTACAAAGTCTGCATCTGCATCTAAAACACCGTAAACTCCTGTTGTGTTTTGTGCTGTTAGAGCTGTTATTGCACTCATCGCATAAAGTTTATGAGCTGTTATTGTTTTTATATCGGCTTGTATTCCGGCTCCTCCGCTTGAATCAGAACCCGCAATTGTTAAAACCTTTTTCATATTATTCTCCTTTTACCATTTCTTTAGATAGACTTAAAAGTTCTTTTGTATCTTCAGTTATATTTTTGCTTGCAAAAATTGCAGAAACTACCGCAACACCGTCAACATGGCTTCCTTTTAATTTTAAAATATTATCCTTACTTATTCCCCCTATTGCAACAACGGGAATATTTACGCTTTGACATATTTTTTTTAGAGTTTCAAAAGATACATCATCGGCATCTAATTTTGTTGAAGTTGAAAAAACCGCACCAACTCCAAGATAATCTGCGCCCATTCTTTCGGCTTCTTTAGCTTCTTCAAGTGTGTGAGCTGAAACTCCGAGGATTTTATCTTTACCTATTTTACTTCTAACGTCAGTAGCTTTCATATCGCTTTGACCTACATGAACTCCATCTGCATCACATTTTATTGCAACATCTACGTTATCATTGATTACAAAAGGAATATTATATTTTTTTACCATGTCTTTTATTTCTAAAGCTTCTTTTAAGAATTCTTCATCATTTAATTCTTTTTCTCTAAGCTGTAAAAAAGTTATTCCACCGTCTAAAGCTTCTTTGATTTGCTGTTTTAATCCATTTTCTTCGCTCCACATTCTGTCTGTTACAGCGTATAGAAGCATATCTTTTTTATCTGTGTTCATATTTTGCACCTTCTTCAAGTTCTTCGCCTGTCATATTGTATATTGCATCAATTAAATAATTTCTAAATGAAGAGTTACCTGCTTTTGTTTCAACCATTTTTTCATATGCTTTTTCACCTGCATAACCCATTAAACAAACACTTGCAAGGCAGGCTTTTAACATATTATCTTTATTTGCACATATATAAGCACAAGTAAGAGCTGAAAGCATACATCCTGTTCCTGTTATAGAAGACATCACAGCATGTCCGTTTTTTATTATATAAGCATCTTTATCATTAGTTACAATATCAATTTCTCCCGTAACTATTATTACAGCACCTGTTTGTTTTGAAAATTCTTTTAAAGATTTTATTACATCATCTATATTTTCTTCAGTTACTTTATCAGCTATATCGGCATCAACCCCTTTTGTTGTACCGCTTCCTGCCATAAGAGTTTTAATTTCGGAAATATTACCTTTTATTACAGAAAATTTAACGTTATTCAAAAGTTCATTTGCTGTATTTGTTCTAAGAGTTGAAGCACCTGCTCCTACAGGGTCAAGAATAACAGGATGAGAAAGTTCATTTGCTTTTTTCCCTGCAAGTAACATTGAAGGAATTGTATTTTTATTTAAAGTTCCTATGTTTATATTTAAACCGCTGCAAATACTTGTTATTTCTTCTACTTCTCCTTCATCGTCAGCCATTATCGGAGAACCTCCACAGGCAAGCAGTATATTTGCACAGTCATTTACAGTTACGTAGTTTGTAATGTTATGTACAAGTGGTGTATTGTTTTTTACGTTTTCCAAAATTTCTTTTAACATTTCATTCCTCCTAATATAAAAAAACGAGAAACCAATTAGGATTCTCGTTAAAATTTACTTGTTATTTCTTCCTACGTTGGCATTATCCAAATCAGGTTTAAGGGTCGAATAAATTCCTCTCAGCAAAAAGCTCCCCTGTATATTTTATTTATAGAACTATGCTACCACAAGATAAAAAATATGTCAATAAAAGCATTATGCTTCGTTTTCCAAATGAATTTTATCTCTTATTTCCTGCATTTTTACATCTGTATAAGAAATAAGGGTTGCACATTCTTTTAATTCACTTATGATTTTTTCCTCTTCTTCTATATTTTTTTTGTATTTAAGCTGATGTTCCAAACTTGCCCAAAAGTCCATTGCTATTGTTCTAATTTGTATTTCAACTCTTAAATTTTGTTTTTTATCTGAAAAGAACACGGGTATTTCGACAATCATATGATAAGATCTATATCCGTTTTCCTTAGGGTTGTTAATATAATCCTTTACAGCTATAACCGTGATATCATCTTGTTTTGCAATCATTTTTGCAAGTGCATATATGTCATCAATAAAAGAACAAACTATTCTTATTCCCGCAATATCATTTAGATGTTCCATAGCTGATTCTACGGATACTTCATATCCTTCTTTTTTTAATTTTGCGGCTATGCTTTCAGGTTTTTTAATTCTTGACTTAATAAATTCTATTGGGCTGTTAGCTCTTTTAAGTGCAAGTTCGTCATTTAAAACTTCAAGTTTAGTTTTAACTTCTCTTATTGCACATCCATACATCATAATTGCTTCTTTAAATTCTTTTGTTTGTTCTATAAAATAATTTTTTGTATCTGCAGGAACGTTAACAGTGCTTATAAACGTCCTGTTCAGGTCTTTTTCCATGTTCATTGTAATCTTTTAATATATGATATTTATTTCCATTTATGTCCGCAGTCAAGGCATATGTAATCAGGTCTTGTTTTTTCATCTTCAAAACATCCGCCGTAAAAACCTTCATCTTTCCCCATTGCTTCACAAGCTTCAAAATACATAAGACCGTATATCATTTCTTCAATATGTTTGCTTTTACACTTTGGACATATCTTTTCCATATATTATTCTCCTTACATTTTAATATTGTATCATAAATCGACAATATTACATAGAACATTAATTAATTCTTAATTATTATTTAATTTAAAACACAACTTTATTTATAGTAAAAAATACTCCTATCTTTTTTTAAAAAAAATGATAATTAATATTCAATTAAAACTATATAAACTTATTTTTAAATATGATAAAATTACATCATATATTATAAATATAAAATTTTTTTTAAAGTAAAATAAGTTTATAGGTTCTTAATATAAAATTGGAGGTTTAGTTGTGCTTCAAATAAAAAATATAAGCAAACAATATAAAACCGGAAGTTTAGTTCAAAAAGCATTAGACGACGTAAGTTTGAATTTAAGAGACAACGAATTTGTTGCAATTTTAGGTCCGAGCGGTTCCGGTAAAACAACACTTTTGAATATTATCGGAGGGCTTGATAGATATGACAGCGGAGATTTGATAATAAATGAAGTATCAACAAAGGAATACAAAGACAGAGATTGGGATTCTTACCGTAATCATACAATAGGATTTGTATTTCAAAGTTATAATTTAATACCACACCAAACAATACTCTCAAACGTTGAGCTTGCTCTTACCATTGCAGGTATAGACAAATCAGAAAGAAAAGAAAGAGCAATAAAGGCTCTTGAACAAGTAGGCCTTAAAGAGCAAATGCACAAAAAGCCAAATCAATTATCAGGCGGACAGATGCAAAGAGTAGCAATTGCAAGGGCTCTTGTAAACAACCCTGATATTGTTCTTGCGGACGAACCTACGGGAGCTCTTGACAGTGAAACAAGCATACAAGTTATGGATCTTTTAAAAGAAGTTGCAAAAGACCGTTTGGTTGTAATGGTAACCCATAACCCAGAACTTGCCGAAAGATATGCAACCCGTATTGTAAATTTAAGAGATGGTAAAATACGTTCAGATTCTGACCCTTTTGAAATTAATGAAGAAAACCAGGTTGAATCTGTTTATAAAAAATTTGGTAAAACAGCAATGTCTTTCTTGACTTCTCTTTCTTTAAGTTTTAACAACTTAAAGACAAAGAAAGGAAGAACTATTCTTACTTCATTTGCAGGTTCAATTGGTATAATTGGGATTGCATTGATACTTTCATTATCAAACGGTGTAAATTCCTATATTAAATCAATAGAAGAAGAAACATTATCCGAATACCCTTTACAAATACAAAGTTCGGGTTTTGATTTAACTTCAATGATTAATATACAAAATACAAATAACGAACAAAAAGATTCAGAAATAAAAATAAACAAACAGCTTACAAATATGTTTTCAACTATTGGCTCAAACGATTTAAAAACACTAAAAGCATATTTAGAAAGCGATGAATGTCCTATTGATAACTATGCAAAAAATATAGAATACAAATACGATGTTTCTCCTAAGATATATTTACAGGAAGACGATGAAATAAGACAGGTTAATCCTGATATAACATTTACAAGTCTTGGTATAGGCTCCGGAACTTCAAACAACTCTTTTATGTCAAGCATGATGAGTACAAACGTATTTTTCCAAATGCCAAGTGATGAAAATTTATATATTAATCAATACGATGTAAAAGCGGGAAAATGGCCAGAAAATTACAATGAATGTGTACTTGTTTTATCATCAAATGGCGGAATGAGCGACTTTTTACTTTATACTTTGGGACTTAGGGATTATGACGAACTTGATAAATGGGTAAAAGATTTTTCAAATGACAAAAACGTAACTGTTCCTAAAAATCTTGGTGAATACTCATATGATGATATAATAGGAAAAACATTTAAACTTGTTGATAACAGCGACTGTTATGAATATGATTCAAATTATAACCTATGGCGTGATAAAACCGATAATACAGAATACATGAAAAAGGTCGTAAAAAACGGTGCAGACTTAAAAATCGTTGGAGTAGTACAACCTAAAGAAGATGCATCAAGCATGATGTTATCAATGGGAATATGTTACCCACAAAGCCTTACAACTCATGTTATGGATAATGCCAAAAACAGTGAGATAGTAAAACAACAACTTGAAAATCCTGATATAAACGTATTTACAGGTAAAAGTTTTGATGATGAAGGAAATGATAATGCTTTTGATATGAACTCACTAATGCAAGTTGATACAAATGCATTACAGTCTGCTTTTAAATTTGACCAAAGTAAGATTAAAGTAGATTTTGGTGATTTAAGCGGGCTTATTGATGAAAACTCTCTGCCTGAACTTGACTTAAATGATATTTTAAATGAAATTGATTTTACAATAACCGATAAAGACACTCAAAAGATAATTAAAGAACTTTTAGAGGGATATGAAGAATACTTAAAAAACAATCCTGACAGTGACGTAAACAAAGTAAGTAAAGGACTTTCAGAATATTTAAGTTCAAGTGAAGCTAATGATATTATAAACAAAAGGCTTAATGAAACAATAGAAAATGGCGGTTCAATTTCAAATGAGGAAATGCAGAATATATTCTCTGAAGTATTAGACGGATATAGCGAATATGCAAAAGATAATGATTTAAGTACTTCTGATGATTTAGTCCAGTCAATAAATGATTACCTTAAATCCGACGAAGCAAGACAAATCATAATAAAGAATTTATCAGAGATTATAAAATCACAAAACGTGGAAGAACAAGTTAACGCCATTATGGATAAATACATGAGTGAAGTAACAGGACAAATAAGTTATTCCATTCAAGCACAAATGCAAAAAAGCATGCAAAGTTTAAGTGAATCAATTTCAAATGCCATAAGTATCGACCCTTCAACTTTTGCGGGAGCTTTCAAAATGAACATGAGCGAAGAGGAACTTTCGGAACTGTTTACTTCCCTTCTTTCAAAAGAAAGCGTTACTTATGAAAATAACTTGAAGAAATTAAACTATGCAAATCCTAATGAACCAAGCGGTATTGATATATATCCAAAAGATTTTGAAGGAAATAAATCAATAACAAATTTACTAAACGAATATAACGAAAGAATGGAAAAAGAAGGCAATGAAGATAAAGTAATTTCATTTACGGATATGGTAGGAACGCTAATGAGTTCAGTTACAAACATAGTTGACACCGTAAGTTATGTTCTTATAGCCTTTGTATCTATTTCCCTTGTTGTTTCTTCCATTATGATTGGTGTAATAACTTATATAAGTGTACTTGAAAGGAAAAAAGAGATTGGTATATTAAGAGCAATGGGAGCCTCAAAGAAAAATATTTCGCAGGTATTCAATGCAGAAACCATTATAATAGGTGCTCTTGCGGGAGTTTTAGGTGTTGGAATCTCATTACTTGCACTTATACCTATAAATAAACTTATATATATTCTTTCCGATGGAGCAAATGTAAAAGCTTCCCTACCTATTAGCGCAGCAATAATTCTTATAATTTTAAGTATTGTGTTAACATTAATAGGCGGAATAATTCCATCTAAAAAAGCGGCAAAAGAAGATCCTGTTCTTGCCCTTAGAAGTGAATAAAAAAGGACTGCTAAGCAGTCCTTTTTTATTCTAATTTAGAAATTATATTATCATTTATATAAGTTTTAATAAATTTGTATTATCTTAAAGGCCTAATTTTATAGAAATCAGGTTTTCTATTATGATAAAATGCAATTTCTTTAAAGCCGATATCTTCAAGGATATCAAATACAATATTAAAATTATTAGCAATATCATCAGTCTTATGAGCATCTGAACCTACTGTAATTATCTTTCCTCCTAAATGTTTATATCTTCTGATTATATCAAAATTTGGATGCGGGTTACCTAGGTTATATCTAAGCCCTGAAGTATTAACTTCTATTCCTTTATCTTTTTTTATTAGTAATAGTAATATTTCATCTAATACTTCACTAAACTCTTCATAGTCTATTTTCTTTTTAGAATATCCCCCATATCTTACTACATAATCAATATGACCATAAACATCAAAATCATTATATAATTTTATATTTTCAAAAACTTCTTCAAAATATTTTAAATAAGATTCTTTTCTGGATAAACCACTAAAAAAACTTTTATCCATTGCCATATCTTTTTTACAAGTAATATGAGATGAGCCTATAACAAAATCAAAAGGATATTGCTTTACCATTGTTTCAACTTTATCTACAATATCTGGCTGTAATCCTATTTCAATGCCAAAATTTGTTTTTAATATAGAATCATCTTTATATTTTAAATATTCTTTTCTATATTCTGACACATCTAACATTGTTAATTTTGTATCTAAACCTGTATAATCATCCCAATGTTCAGTGAAAGTTATTTCATCAACATTTTTTTCTTTAGAAGTTTCGATGTACTCTTTGAATGTAGATATTCCATCATGAGACAGATTAGTATGCACATGACAATCTTTCATATAATAAGTTCTCCTTTAAAAGATTTATTTAACATAAATATAAAGCTACAAAATAATATCATGTTATCAAATTATTTAAAATATCAAACTTTAATGTTTATATAAAATTTATTATTCAAATAATTTTGCATTGAAAATTTTTAAGTTGAGTTGAAAAGAATATTTATAAACACAAAATAATTTACTTACATATTAAAAATATGTTTAATTAAATACCGCACTTTTGACCGCACTTTGAAATATTGAATAAATATTTATAAAATAAAAAAACTGTAAAACCAATTAGGCTTTACAGTAATATATCCAAGCTGGTGCCGATGGTGGGATTCGAACCCACACGATATTGCTATCGACGGATTTTGAGTCCGTTGCGTCTGCCAATTTCACCACATCGGCAAAATACCTTATGTATTATATCATCATTGACCTTGATTTTCAAGTCCAGAATTATCATTTTTGCCATTTAAAATATTATACATAACCGCTATTAAAACAAGTGCACCACCTATAAAAGTCGTTATACTTGGGATTTCCCCTATTACAAGAGCAACCCAAATTGGATTTAATATAGCTTCTAACATTGAAATTAAGGAAGCATCTACGCTTTCCGTTCTTTCTATTCCTTTTGAGAATAAAGCATAAGATACACCCATTTGGAATATACCAAGAATAATTATTCCAAACACCCCTGCCATATCAAGAGCCGGCTGATTATTTTGAAGTAATGTCGGTACTGAAATTAAAAATATTAAACCATTACCTAAAATTGTCGCATCTAAAGTATTTGAATCTTCGTATGAATTAAAGATAAATACTCCTGAATACCCGATCCCTGCAAGAATTGCAAGAATGTTTCCAAGCATTGCTCCTGAACCTACTTTTTCCATAAAGAATATTATTACACCTATAAATGCAAGTATAACGGTAAACACCTGTTTTTTTGTAGGGAAACTTTTGAAGAAAATAATTGATAAAATTATAACGAATATAGGAGCCGTGTACTGAAGTATTATTGCATTTGCGGCAGTGGTGAGTTTTGTTGCATACACAAATAAAATGCCCATTGTAATATATGATATACTGGCGCATATAACGTGTTTATTTATTTTAAAATTCATGCTTCCTTTAATTAAAATTAAAGTAATTGTAGATAAAAATGCTCTAACCCCGCTTATTGCCATTGCATCCCATGGAATGTATTTTATAAGTACACCGTTTAAACTCCATAAAAAAGCAGCCATAACGATATATATTGCCCCATTTTTTTGATTGTTCATTATAAGCCTCCCTTTTTTAAATACTAAAATATTATATCAAAATTTTTAGAATAATTATAATTTTTTTTATCATTTATTTTTTTATGTTTTTTTGGTAAAATATAAAAAAGACATATGTTAAAAGGTAGGGAATTTATGAAGTACGAAAACATAAATCCTGTTATTCTTATTCCTGCCTACAAACCCGATAAAAAACTTATCGGAGTTGTAAAAGAATTAATTGAACATGATGAGAAAATTCTCATTATAAATGACGGAAGCGGAAAAGAATTTGAGGATATTTTTAAACAAGTCGAGGATTTGGGATGTACAGTTCTTGTTCACGAAGAAAATAAAGGTAAAGGAAGAGCCTTAAAAACGGGATTTGAATATTGTATTAAACATAATTTAAGCGCTGTTACGGCTGATGCAGACGGACAACATTTACCAAAAGATATTTTGAATATCGAAAAAATATTAGATGAAAATCCCGACAAACTTATTTTGGGTGTTAGACATTTTGACAAAACAACACCTCTTAGAAGTTTATTTGGAAATACAGTAACAAGAAAGATTTTCAAATTTTTAAATAACGGAGATGAAATAGTAGACACGCAAACAGGTCTTAGAGGATTTAGTGTTGAAATGCTTAAAAAAATAATAGACATTGAAGGCGAAAGATATGAATTTGAAATGAATATCTTGCTTGAGCTTAAGAATAGACATATTGAGGTTATTCAAGAGCCAATAAGCGTTGTATACATAAACGACAACGAATCTTCTCACTATGATACTTTAAGGGATTCTTTCAGGGTATATAAAAGAATTATAAAATATATTTTATCTTCTACTTCTTCGGGAATTTTGGATTATTTAAGTTTTTGCCTATTTACTTTTATCGGTATACCCACAATAACCGCAACATACATTGCAAGGCTTATTTCTTCCCTGTTTAATTATACTTTAAACAGAAAGTTCGTTTTTAAAAATGACGGTCACGTTGGCAAAACAATGTTTAAATACTATGTTTTGGTATTTATAGTTGCAGGACTTAGCGGAATACTTACAAAGGGCGTAAATATGTATCTTGGAATAAACGTATATTTTGCAAAAATCATAGTTGATATGTGTTTATATGTAGTAAGTTATAACGGACAAAAACATTTTGTTTTTAAATAATATCACATTTTAATTTATGACATAATATAAAACAGAAAGAAGGTATTAAATATGAGTTTTAAAATGTATGGTATGAACAGTTGTATAGATTGTATAAATGCAAAAAAACTTTTAAAAGAAAAAAACATTAATTATGAACTTATTGAAATAACTGAAGATACAACTTCAATGAAAGAATTTTTAAAACTAAGAGATAATCTTAACGAATTTGCAAAGGTAAGACAAAGAAGTACAATAGGAGTTCCTTTCTTCGTTTTTGATGACGGAAAAATGACTTTTGATGTAGATGAAGCAATTGAACACTATAAAAAATAAAGGGTTATCCCCTTTATTTTTTTACAAAAGATTTTTTACAATTTAAGACTTTCTAAAACATCTTTAAGTTTAGATGCAGAATTAAATAAATTTTCTTTTTCCCTTTTGCTTAGAGGAATTTCCAAAACTTTATCAATCCCTTCCATACATACTATACTTGGAATACTTATACATATATCTTTTAGTCCATACTCACCGTCAATATAGCTTGAAACAGGAAGAATGGAATGTTCATCTTTTACAAGAGCGGTACATATTCTTTTCACGGCCATTGCAATACCATAATAAGTAGCACCTTTTCTTTCAATTATCTCATATGCACTGTTTTTTACACCGCTAAATATTTCGTTCATTGATTCTTCATGATTAAAATGTCCCCGAAGTTCACAGAAGTTATTTATTTTCATTCCTCCTATATCTGAACTATCCCATACAGCAAGCTCGCTGTCTCCATGTTCTCCTATAATAAATGCATGAATACTTTTACTGTCAACATTTAAGTGTCTTCCCAGCATATACTGAAATCTTGCACTGTCGAGAACCGTTCCGCTTCCTATTACTCTTTTTTTATCGTATCCGGATAGTTTTAGAGTAACATAAGTTAAAATATCAACTGGATTTGAAACAACAAGAAGTATTCCTTCAAAACTTGTCTTTGTAATATTTGGAATAATGGACTTATATATTTTTAAATTTTTATCTATCAAGTCAATTCTTGTTTCCCCTTTTTCTTGATTTGCTCCTGCTGTTATAATAACTACATAACAATCCTTTATATCATCATAGTCCCCTTCATAAATATTTATATTTTCACAAAAAGGTATCCCATGACTTAAATCCATAGCCTCTCCCTTTGCTTTTTTTCTGTCTTTATCTATTAAAACTATTTCGGAAAAAATTCCTTCCTGCATTAAGGAAAATGCAATACTTGAACCAACCATGCCAAGACCAATTATAGCTATCTTTTGTTTGTTTAACATAATAACTTCCTTTCTGTTTATCTTTTGCATATAGATAAAAAATATAAAAAAACATGGTAAAAATTTTCCGTGTTAAAACTTAAAAAGTTTTTATTGAAAGAATTTTATTATCTAACCTTCATATTTTGGCACAATACCAACTTCCCTCATTAAATCAAGAGCATCTATAATCATTGGAGCATCTTGTGTTCCTATAAGTTCTGCACCTGCCATCAAGTATGCATAAGCATTTTGAGGTTTTGGAGCTTTTACTCCTGAAACTTTTAATTTTGTATTTGTTCCTTTTAAGCAGTCTCTCATTAATACTGTTTGTTCAAGAGTAGGTCCTGCGTAGTGTCCTGTAGATGATTTAACATAATCAATTCCTGTTTCAGCACAAAGTTCACAGGCTATTTTGATTTCTTCATCAGTAAGCATACAGCATTCTATTATCATTTTTGTAAGTACTCCGCCTGCAGCATTAACGTAATCTTTAAATTCTTGTTTTATTTCATCATATTTTTTATCTTTCATTGCACCTACGTTCATGCAGTTATCAAGAACGGTAGCTCCCATTTTTACAGCTTCTTCAGCTTCAAAAGCTTTTATGGCACTTGTTTGTTGTCCAAGAGGGAAACCTATTCCAGCGCCTACAAGTAAGTCTGTTCCTTGTAGTTCTTCTGCAACTACTTTTGTCCAGTATGAAGAAGAAAAGCAAAATGCCTTACAATTATATTTAATTGCTTCTCTACATCCCATTCTTACTTTTTCTTCCGTTAAATCTTTTGCAAGGCTCGCATAATCAAAAAGCTTACCCACATCTTTTTTAGTTAGTTTACTAAAATCTACTGCCATTTTATTCTCCTTTTGTTTATATAAGTTTTTTTAGTAATTCGTTGTTAATGAAATAATCATAATCAATTCCGCATTCACCTATAAATCTTGGATTGTCAGAATCTTTTTTATGGTCTCCGTGGAAATCAGACCCGCCTGAAATTATTTTTACTTTATCTTTATATGTATTTCTTACTTCGTTTATTATATCTTCTTTTTTCATGTTTCCGGTGTAGCTTGTTTTATCGTAGGTATAACTTGCCTCTACGCCGTCTAAACCGTTTTTAATAAGATTTTCTATATATTCACTTCTTGATACTTCTTTTCCATCTAAAACCACTTTATCGGCTATTAAGTAAGGATGAGCAAGAACTATTATACCGCCTGCATCATGAACTATTTTTATTATGTCTACAGGATTTGGTTTTCTTCTTCTAACATTTAATCTTTCATCTTTTTTAGAAAGTTTCTTTGCGTCAGACCATGTTTTTGTATATCCTTTGTCTGCCATTAAGTTAAAAATAAGTTTCTTTTGAAGTTCTTTTTCGCTCCTTTGTTGTCCTCCGTAATTTAAAACTTCATCAAGAGATATTTCATATCCACACTCATTTAATCTTTTTAAGAAATCCTTATAGCTTTCTATTTTGCTGTTTGCTATATCTTCCATTACTTCCTTAATTTTTTTATCCTCAAAGTCACAGCCATATGCAACCATGTGAACATCATCAACATCAGTATCACATGAAAATTCACAGGCTTTTAATAAATTAACACCTTTATTTTTTGCATATTCTACACTGTCAACTTCTTTTCCGTCTACTTCTACTGCTTTTGGAGGAAGCATATCATGGTCAGAAATAGTTAAAACTTTCATTCCTGATTTTGCTGCCAAATCAATAAGTTCTTTTGGTGTGCAAAGTCCGTCTGAACGTGTAGTGTGACAATGCATATCACATAAATAATTAGGTTTAAAATTATAATCACTCATTGTTTACGCTCCCCTTTCTAAGTGTAAAGAAATTGATGTGTTTGTATGCAAGGTCATAAATTTTCTTATATACATAATCATCCAATGTTAAAGGATTATGTTCATCTCTATGAGTAGAAGAGTATTCATACATACTATCGCAGTAAGCGATTTTTATTGCTGTTGAAATATTTACCTTACTTGCTCTTAAATCAATTAAAGTATTGAACATTTCATCGCTTAAGCCTGTTCCACCATGAAGAACCAAAGGTACAGGTGAAATAGAATCAATTTCTTTAAATAAATCGTAGTTTAGTCTTATTTCTCCTTTATATACCCCGTGAGCAGTTCCAACTGCAGGAGCAAGGAAATCTACTCCGGTTTCTTTTAAGTATTTTTCGCAGTCTTCTTTATTTGCATAAGCAGCATCGTTTGCATGAACGACTATATCATCTTCAACACCTACAATACTTCCTACTTCACCTTCAAGAGTAATATCTCTACCTGCTATGTACTCTTTAACAATCAAAGTATTTTCTATGTTCTTTTTAAGAGGTGTTTTAGAACCGTCAAACATAATAGAACTCCAGCCTGCATCTATGCATTTTTTCGCATATTCAATGTCTGTGCAGTGATCCAAATGAATGGCAACATCAACCTTTGCCATTTCACATATAGGTCTTAAGAAAGAAATAAATTCTTCAATTCCAAATTGTTTTACTGTTTTTACCGAAGTTTGTAAAATAACAGGTACGTTCAAATCTTCTGCGGCACTTACCACAGCCTTTGCCGTTAAGTAATTTACTATGTTAAACGCTCCTATTGCATAAGAGCCTTCTCTTGCGTCGTTTAACATTTTTTTCATTGATACATAAGCCATATTAACGCCTCCTTATATAATATGTGCTATAACCACATATAACCACTTAATACCAGTATATGTATAAAGCCCCTTTTTGTCAATAGTTTTTAATCTTTTTAAATACATTTAACCTTTTATAAAGAGTATTTTTATAGATATTTTATATACATATTCATTAAGAAAAGAATTTATTAAAATTACAAATAAATAAAACATGAATTTAATCTTATTAAAAATACATATTTAAAACATATACAAATAATTTACTAAATTAAAAAAGGAAACGGTTTTCCGTTTCCTTTTTATATTAATCAAAATGATTAAGTCTTACTATTTCATAGAGTTTTCGTAAGATTCAACCATTCTTTTAACCATTTCACCACCGATTGAACCGGCTTCTTTGCTAGTTAAATTACCATTATATCCTTCTTTAAGGTTAATGCTAAGTTCACTGGCAACTTGTTTTTTAAATTGGTCTAAGCCTTTTCTAGCTTCTTTTTTAGTCATTTGTTTCACCTCCATTTATAAGTGTTATACTTATATTATGGACGTAATATTTTAAAATACACTGGAAAGTTATTCCTTATTTATTCAAATTTAAAAAGGCTTCTTTTTCTTGATTGTTTTAAGGCATTATATTTTTCTTTTAAAATTGAATTTTCATAAGTCTTTTCTTTTAATTTCATTTTAAGCCTTGCGTTTTCTGCAATAAGCTCATCTCTTTGTTTAAAGTTATCCTGTTTTTTTAATTCTTCTATTTCTTCTCTTAGAGAATTTATTGTCTTTATAAGGCAGGTTATGTTATTTTCTTCTTCTTTCGGTTTTTCTTCTTCAATCTCTTCAAAAATAATTTTATTTTTGCTTTCCGATAAAGTTTCTTTAATTTCTTTGTTTTTCTTTCCCTCATCTTTAAGAGCTTCTATGTAACGGAAAATATCTATTTCCCTTGTTGTATAATATCTTCTGTTGTTTGAACTTCTTGGAATTTCAAGACCGAACTCATCTTCATAAAATCTTAATAAATAAGGCTTACAATTTAAAATATTTGATGCTTGTGTAATAGTATATTTCAAAACTTAACTCCTTAAAAGGTTTTTATATATATTACTCCAAATAATTTAAAAAATAAGCCTTAATTTGTCGTTTATTCAGTTTTATTTTTATAATTTAATAATTTCAATATTTTCTACTGCTTCATCTACCAAATCATCAATATCAAGTTTTGCCTCTTCTTCCAAAACTCTCTCAAGTTTAGGTTTAATTATAGGATGTTTTGGAACGAATATTGTACAGCAGTCTTCATATGGTCTTATTGAAATGTCATAAGCACCGATTTTTCTTGATATATCCACTATTTCAGTTTTATCAAAAGCAATTAATGGTCTTAAAATAGGTAACTTAGAGCAAGCATTTGTACAAGAAATTCCTTCAATAGTTTGAGATGCAACTTGTCCAAGGCTTTCACCTGTTATAAGAGCTTTTAAATCGAATTTATCTTTTAATCTGTTGGCAATTTTAATCATATATCTTCTAAGAATTACGGTTAAATATTCGCCTTCACAGTTTTTGATAATTGCTTCTTGAATTTTTGTAAGAGAAACATTTACAAGAGTTATACCCATGTTATAATCGCTTAAAACTTCTGCAAGGTCTTTAACCTTTTCTTTTGCGTCCATGCTTGTAAAGGGATAACTGTGAAAATGAAGCCCTACAACTTTCATTCCTCTTTTATTCATTAAGTATCCTGCAACAGGAGAATCAAGTCCACCTGATAAAAGAAGTCCGCCTACTCCACTGCTATTTACAGGAAGGCCTGCATTACATCTTATATCTCCTGCATAAACATATGCATTTTCTCTTATTTCAACTTTTAAAATTGTATCAGGATTTTTTACGTCAACCTTTAAATCATCTGTATTGATAAGTACATAAGCACCTACATCTTTACTTATTTCAGGAGATTTCATAGGGAATTTTTTATCGCTTCTTTTTGTTTCTACTTTAAAAGTTTTGTAATTACCCTCTTTCATCACTTTAAGCGCTACTTCCTTTATTTTGTTCATATCCTTTTCAAGTTCGTAGCACTTTGTAAGATATACAATTCCAAATACTTTCTTAAGCCTTTCTATAATGGCCTCTTCATCAATTTCATTATATCCGCTTACTATAATTCTGCTTTGAATTGTATGCAGTTTTACATTCTCAAATTTTCTTAAAGAAAGTCTAATGTTTTTTTGAAGTAAATCTATAAAGAATTTTCTGTTAAGACCTTTTAGGCTTATTTCTCCATACTTTACCATTATTATTTTATTCATATATTTTCTACCTACTCATTTTATTTAAAAGATGTAATCTTTCTATGTTTTCTTTTAATTGTTTAATAAAAACATCAATTTGTTCTTTTGTATTAAATTCACTAAAACTTATTCTTATAGTTCCGTTTATTAATTCATCATCAACGTCTATTGCCTTTAATATGCTATTTACTGTTGTGTTTCTTGAAGAACAAGCACTTGAAACAGAAACATATATATTATCTTCTTCAAGCATATGAAGAAGTACTTCTCCTTTTATACCTTTAAAACTTACATTTAAAATATGATAAGAAATATCGGCTTTTTCATAAGGAGTATTTATATGATAATCTTTAATATCAGAAGATAGTTTACTTACCGTATATAAAAACAAATCCTTAAAAATCTTTTTATTTTCTTCAAAGTTTTTATTTGTAATTTTAACTGCTTCGTTTAAGCCTGCAATTAAAGGAGTGTTTATTGTTCCGCTTCTGTAACTTTCCTGTTGTCCACCTCCGTGAAGAAGTGGAAGAAGCGTTATGTTTTCCTTTAATACTAAAGCTCCTATTCCCTTTGGACCATGGAATTTATGAGCACTTAAGGAAATCATATCAGCATCTTTTAGTTTTAAATCAACTTTTCCAACAGCTTGAGTTGCGTCTATGTGAACAAGAACATTTTCGTTTTTTTCTTTTACTTTTTTTATTATTTTTTCAACATCCTGAACAACGCCAAATTCGTTGTTTACGTAAATTATGCTTACAAGTTTTGTATTCTTATCAATACTGTTTACTAATTCTTCTAAATTTATTACACCATTTTTATCAACTGGAACATATTTTGTTTTTACATTCAAATCTTCATAATAATGAAATACATTTGTAACACAAGGATGTTCGATATTGGTTGTAATAATATTGATGTTTTCGGGATGTTTGATTTTTCCTATTGTTCCTTTAATGGCCATATTTACACTTTCCGTTGCACCGGATGTAAAAATGACTCTTCTGTTTTCTTTTATGTTTAAAAAATCAAGTAAGTTATCTTTTGTTTCTTTTAATATTTTACCGGCTTCAAACCCTTTTTTATGAACGGCTGATGCATTTGCATAGTCATATAAAAGATATTTTTCTATTTCTTTTGCCGCTTCTTTATAACACATGGTTGTGGCGGCGTTATCCAAATATATTTCTTCCATTTAGTCTATAAACTCCTTAACAACATATTTTGAAGTAAAGGCTCTAAGTGTAGCCGTATAATACATAAAAAGTTCAAATGTATCACCGATTTTATAATCATTTTTACTGTCTGAGATATCAATAATTAAATGATCGCTGCTTCCTCCAAGGATTTTTGTATTTGTATCAAGAGGAAACATATCAAGGTCTATATCCTGTTTTCCTACAGATAAAATCGCTCTTTTTCTTATACCTTCATCAACAAATTCAGGTTTTGAATTTAAGGCAGAAAAACCTCTTTTGCCTATTGGAATTGAAGGTTTATTTTTTATTTCTATTATCTCGGCTTTTAATATGAAAGCGTCTTTTATCATACCGTCAATATGGCTTCTGTAAGTACAGTCTCTACCAAAATAAATCGTATCACCGACTCTTATATTAGTTATTCCTTCAATAGGGTTATCTTCTCTAAATAAAGTATAGCTTGTTGAATTTCCGCCTGAAACCACTTCAAGCTTTTGGTTTAACTCGCTTTCAAGAAGTTTGTTTACATTCACAAGATGAGTTAGATTTTTTTCATCAGGCAAAACTCCCCCATAACAAGTTAAGTTTGTAGCTATACCCTTTATATTAATATTGGAAAGATTTTTCATTTTCTTAGCATTTTCAACGATGTCTTTTTCTTCAAAATATCCTTCCCTTAAATCGCCCACATCAAACATTAATAATATATCGTGAGTTTTGTTTTGATATTTTGCAGCCTCGTTTAATGCTTTTACCGTATCATATTCACTGTTTAAGGACACATCGCTGTATTTTACAACTTCATCTGCCATTGAAATGCTTGGAAGTCTTATAAGCCATTTTTCAACATCTAAATCCTTAATATTTTCAAGATTTTCTATTCTTGAATCCCCAAACTTCTTTATTCCCGCTTCCATTAATGTTTTAACTATTCTTTCATTGCAGGAATGAAGCTTCGTAACAGCTGTTACGTCTACACCGTATTTTCCAAGCGTTTCTTTAACGGTTATTGCATTATCGTATATTTTGTTTAAATTAATCTTTAATGTAGGTCTCATACTTTTCCCTTCTTTAGTTTTTGAATGAATGTACAGGAGATGGAATTCTTCCGCCTCTTTGAATGAAATCAGAACTGCTAAAGCTGTTTACTTCCATAATAGGTGCACTTCCGAAAAGTCCACCCCAGTCAACTTTATCACCGACTTTTTTGCCATATACAGGAACTACTCTAACAGCAGTTGTTTTATTGTTTATTACACCAATTGCAGCTTCATCGGCAATCATAGCTGAAATTGTATCTTCAGGTGTTTCCCATGGAATTGCAATCATGTCAAGTCCAACAGAGCAAACGCTTGTCATTGCTTCAAGTTTATCAAAATGTAGGCAGCCATCTTCAACTGCAGTAATCATTCTGTTGTCTTCACTTACAGGAATAAAAGCTCCACTTAATCCTCCAACGTGACTTGATGCCATGATACCGCCTTTTTTAACTGCATCTGTAAGCATTGCAAGAGCAGCTGTACTTCCGTGAGCACCGCATCTTTCAAGTCCCATTACTTCAAGAATTTCAGCAACACTATCGCCTATTGCAGGTGTTGGAGCAAGAGATAAGTCTAAAATTCCGAAAGGAACATCAAGTCTTCTGCTTACTTCGTGTCCTATTAAAGAACCGGCTCTTGTTATTTTAAATGCTGTTCTTTTTATTGTTTCAGCAATTTCGTCAACTGTTGCACCTTTCATTCCTTCAAGTGCAGTTTTAACAACACCAGGACCGCTTACACCGACGTTTATAACTTTTTCAGCTTCTCCTACACCATGAAAAGCTCCTGCCATAAATGGATTATCTTCAACGGCATTTGCAAATACTACAAATTTTGCACAACCGAATGAGTTATTATCTCTTGTCATGTATGCAGTCTTTTTGATTATAGGACCCATTTTCTTAACAGCATTAAAGTTTATTCCTGATTTTGTACTTCCAAGGTTTACGCTTGAACACATATTTGTTGTTTCTGTTAGGGCATATGGAATTGATTCAAGGAATGAAACATCACTTGTTGTACATCCTTTTTGAACAAGAGCAGAATACCCGCCGATAATATCAACGCCAACTTCTTTTGCTGCATTGTCAAGTGCTTTTGCATACTCAACCCACTCTTCAACGCTGTTTGCACAAGCAAGAGCTATTGGAGTTACGGAAATTCTTTTGTTTACAATTGGAATACCATATTCATCGGCAACAGTATCCGCAGTTTTTACCAAGTCTTTTGCAATTGTTGTTATTTTATCGTAAATTTTGTTTGTTGCAACTTTATAATTTCTGTCAAAACAATCAAGCAAAGAAATACCAAGAGTAGTTGTTCTGATATCCAAATTTTCGGTATCAAGCATCTTGATTGTATCCATTACATCTTTTTTTTGTATAATCATTGTTTTACTCCTTAAATTTTATGCATTGTATCAAATATTTCTTCTTTTTGAATTCTTATTGATAAACCAATTTCTTCAGATAATTTATCAAGTTCTTCCTTAATTGTTTTAAAAGAAGCTTTATTTTCGTTTATTTTAACAAGCATTAACATTGTAAAATAATCTTGCATAACTGTTTGAGAAATATCTTCAATGTTTACGTCATAGTCGTTTAGTACTTTTGCAACATTATAAATAATCCCTGTTTTATCTTTCCCGATTACTGTGATAATTGCTTTCATATCTTCCTCCGATTTAATAAAAATATTTTTAAACTTAAATTATATATTATCATATTTACCTTTATAATTAAACCCTTGTTTGATATAATTTGGTGAAGCGGAGGTTAAAAAATGAAAGTAAAATATTTATATAACAGCGGATTTTTAATTGAACTTGATGATTATATTTTTGTAATTGATTCCATGAACAAAATAAAAATTGAAAGTAAAGATAAAAAAGTAATTTGCTTTGCCACTCATTCTCATATGGATCACTTTAACGATTTTATTCTAAAAGAAGGATTATGTGTTTTAAGCGATGATATAAAAGTAAGAAAAAAAGATAATATTATATTTATAAAGCCTTATGATGAAATTAAAACAAATGGAATAAAAATAAAAACATTTGGTTCAACGGACCATGGAGTAAGTTTTTTAATAAAAGCAGAAGGAAAAATATTCTTTCACAGCGGAGATTTAAACTGGTGGCACTGGGAAAATGATGATAAAAAAACACAAGAAAAAGAAGCTAAAGACTATCAAGATGAAATAATGAAGTTAAAAGAATATTTACAAAATGAAGTTATTGATTATGCATTTATTCCAGTGGACAGAAGATTAAATGAAAACTCAACACTTGCCATTAACTTCTTCTTAAAAGAAATTAAAACAAAAAATGTTTTTCCTATGCATTTTAGAGAAGATTTAAGATATATTGAGGATTTAAAAGAAATAGAAGAAAAATATAAAAATGTAAATATTTATGAAATCACAAAAGAAAATCAAGAATTTATATTTTAAAACTACTTAGATATATTATATTTTAATTGATATTATTTAATATTCTACTAATATATGTAATATTAATATTAAATTATAAAATATTCTGTAACACTAATTAATATAATATATTAAATATTTTGTTAATTAGATAAAAAAAGAAACGCCATGCGTTTCTTTTTATTTTTCTCTACCAACCATTTCTATTTCAAGTTCATATTTACTTCCAACGATTTTTGAATGGTCTATACATATAGGTTTTTGTCCCATATAACATGTTCTTTTAAGTTCGATTAAAGCTGTTCCAACCGCAACATCAAGCATTTGGCTTTCTTCAAAAGTTGCGTTCTTTGCAGAAATTAATTCTGTTGCAGAATCGAAGTTTATTCCATATTCTCTTTCAAGGAATGCATATAAAGATGTAATTTCATCTTGCTTTTTAATGATATCCGGAACATCTTCTTTTCTTAAATAATTTTTTACTATTGCTATTGGAATATTGTTTGCAAGCTGTATTCTTTGGATTCTTATTATTACAGTTCCGTTTTCTATTCCAAGTTTTTCACTAATAAAATCATCCGCAGCAACGGAATCTATAAATATATTTTTAGGTTTAACTTCATAACCTTTATGTCGTAATGTTTCAGAAACAGACGTTACATGATTTAAACTTTGCATTGTTTTATTGTCTGTTACAACCGTTCCTTTACCTTGTTGAGCTTTCAAAAATCCTTCTCTTGAAAGTAGGTCAACAGCCTTTCTTACGGTAGTTCTGCTTACACCAAACATCTTTTCTATTTCAGGTTCCGGAGGTATTAAGTCTCCCGGCTTATAATATCCGTTTTCTATTTTTTCTTTAAAATATTTGTAAAGTTTGCTGTATTGATATACTTTTTCCATATTTCATACCTCCCTTTATCAATATTTTAATATAAAAACGTACTTAAATCAACAAAAAAGATACAAAACATCATTATCACTATGATTTTTATAAAAAAAGACGTGCCTTTTGCACGTCTTTTAAGCATACTGTCCAATATCAAGTCTCATTTTATCGGCAACCATTGCAATAAATTCCGAATTGGTAGGTTTGCCTTTATTTTGGTCTATTGTATAACCGAATATTTTATCTATTGTCTCAACTCTTCCTCTATTCCAAGCAACTTCTATTGCATGTCTTATTGCTCTTTCAACTCTGCTTGGTGTTGTACCGTATTTTTCTGCAATCATAGGATATAAAGTTTTTGTTATTCCTCCAAGTAATTCAACATTATCAATAACAAGTTTTATTGCTTCTCTTAAATAAATATATCCTTTTATATGAGCAGGAACACCTACTTCATGAAGTATTGATGTTACCATAACTTGATAATCTTTATCTTTCTTTTCTTTTTCTTCCTTTGTTTCTTCGTTCATATCGGGAGAAAAATATGCATCTATCTCTCTCGTTAATTCATCAAAATTAAAAGGTTTTAAGAAATAATAGTCAGCTCCTAAATTTACTGTTTGTCTTGTAAATGATTCTCCTCCTACAGCTGACATCATAACAACATGAGGGTCGTAGTTACCCATATCACTTTTGTTTAATTTTTCAAGTACACCGATACCGTCAAGCATTGGCATTATTGTATCCAAAAGTAAAATATCCGGCTTTTCGCTTTGTACAACATCCAAAAGGTCGCTGCCGTTTCCGACTACTCCCACTACATTAAAATTTTCTCTTCCTTCAAAATGGTCTTTTACAGCCAAAGCAAATTTTTCGTTATCATCTGCAATTGCAACTTTATATACCATAATTTTTCCTCCCGATTTAATATTATTTTGTTTTATTTTAATTTCTTTTAAAGATTACTACAATTTTAATGCAAAGTTTGTCTAATTTTGTTCGGTTAACAAATCTTCTAAAAGCCATTCAATATAAATTCCATATCCTTTTGTTGGGTCTGTTACAAATACATGGGTAACGGCTCCGACGATTTTGCCGTTTTGAATTATGGGACTGCCGCTCATTCCTTGAACAATACCGCCTGTTTTTGAAAGAAGTTCTTTATCGGTAACCTCGATTAACATACTTTTTGTGTTTTTCTTGGTTTGTTTATAGGTCTTTTTAATTTTTATGTCGAAAAGTCTTGGTCCGTTATTATCGATAGTAGTAAGAATCTTCGCATCGCCCTCTTTTATTTTATCTTGAAGGGCAATTTCCATTAGAGAAGATGAAGAAGTAACTTTTTTTGTAACATCACCGTAAATTCCAAAATCATTATTAAGTTCAATTGAACCGATTATGTCTTTGTTATCTGCTTTTAAAACTCCTCTAAGCTCTCCGGGATTGTTTCTTTTTCCTTTTACAATGCTTATAAGTTCGCTTTCAATCAAATCTCCGTTTTTTACGGGCATTATTATTCCTGTATCAACATCATTTATGCTATGCCCCAAGGCAACGAATCTATTTAACTTATCATTGTAGCAAGTAAGCGTTCCTATTCCTGCAACGCTGTCTCTTACCCATAAGCCTATTTTATATTTATTATCGTCTTTTGCTTTTACGGGTTTTACTGTTACTGTCTGCTCAACATTTTCTCTTTTTATTACAACTTCAATTTCCTTATGGTCGATTTTGTTTAACTGTTCGATAACTTCATCGGCATTATAAACTTTATTACCTCCTATTTCGACTATTATATCCCCTGTTTTTATCCCTGCATCTTTTGCAGGACAAACTTCATTACCGCTAATATCTATAAAGGATTGAAACTGAACGGCAATGGCTCCTTTTGTATTCATACTAACACCAACAAGCTGACCTGATGGATAAAGCTTTGTGTTTGGTATAACGTTTATGTTATAGTTGTTTATTGGTATGATTCCAAAAAGTTTTGCCTTTAGTTTATATTCGCCAGCCGAAGATGAATAAACTTCTATTTTATTATCTTCAACATCACTTTTGGAAGAAGTCGTCCCATTTACTTTTAAATCTTCGCTTTCATTTTCAATTTTACAGTTTTTTGGCAAATCTAAAGAAACACTGGTCGTCTGAGAGGATAACACAGCAATCTCTTTAGTATTTATATTTAAGTAAGTTAGGTAAACTGAAAATATAAAAATTATAGTTAAAAATCCTAAAAGTAATTTTTTTCTTGAAAATATATTCACACTTAGTACCTCGTTTGTTTTTTTGATTTATTGTTCCCAATATTACAAAAAATATAAACGAAGCACAAAAGTGATTATTGATTTTTTAATTTGTCAGCATTTTCAATCATGTCTTTTACATACATGATTGCATTTTCACTGGTGTTTTCACCGCTTATTATTCTTACAAGTTCCTCTACTTTTTCTTCCTCATTAAGTTTTGTGAAAGATGTAAATGTCTTGTCGTCTTTTACTTCTTTTTTAATAAAATAATTTGTATCTGCCATTGAAGCAATTTGAGGAAGATGTGTTATTGCAAGAATTTGATGATTTTTTGAAAGTTCCCACATTTGTTTTCCTACGATTAAAGCAGTTTGTCCGCTTATTCCAGTATCTATTTCATCGAATATCAAACAATCAATATTATCATTTTCCGATAAAATTCTCTTAAATGATAACATTACTCTTGAAATTTCACCGCCTGATGCTATTTTATTCAGTGGTTTTAAACTTTCTCCTTTATTTGTTGAAATCATGAAAGCTATATCATCAATTCCTTTTTTAGTATAGTTTTCATTTTTTTCAAGGTCTTTAAATTCACAGGCAAAAATCGTTCCTTTCATTGAAAGAAGCTGAAGATTTTCGGTTATTTTTTTGCAGAACTCATCTGCAATTTTTTTCCTTTTTTCTCTTAATGTTTTTGCGTGTTTTAAATATTCTTTTTTCTTTTTATCTACGTCTTTTTTAAGAGAATTTAGAGTATCTTCATAGTTATCTATAAGCTCGATATTATTTTGTAGTTCCTTTTTATATTCTAAAATTTCTTCTATTGTTACTCCATATTTCTTTTTAAGATAATTTATCTTATTTAATTTACTTTCTATATCGTTTAATTCTTCGGGGTTAAATAAAATATTATCTCTGTAATCCCTTAAGAAAAACACTACCTCTTCTATTAATGTATTTGCCTCGTTTAGCATTTCTACATTTTCTTTTACGCTCTCATCATAATCAAGAACCTTTGAAAAAGAATCGTTCGCCAAAGTTAAATTTGACAAAACGTTACTGTCTGATTTATATAAAAGAGAATATGCACTGTCTATATCTGAATATATATTTTGTGAATTTAGAAGAATTTTTTCTCTTTTTTCAAGCTCTTCATCTTCTCCGATTTCAAGGTCTACTTCATTTATTTCTTCAAATTGTCTTTTAAAATTATCTAAATTATCAATGTTTTCTTTTGATTTCTTTTCAAGTTCAGTAAGTTCTTTTAAAGCCTTTTTATATTCATCATAAGATAAAGAAACATTTCTTAAATCATCTTTTATTTTATTTTGTCCATATGAATCAAGAAAACTTAAATGAGTATTTTGGTTTAGGAGTTTTTGATGTTCATGTTGTCCGTGAATATCAATAAGGTGCATTCCAACTTCTTTTAGAGTTGATACATTAACCAAGGTTGAATTTATCTTACAAATATTTCTTCCTTTTAATGAAATCTCCCTTGTTAAAATAAGTGTTTGATCGCTATAGTCAATAGATAAATCATCAAGAACTTCCTTTAATTCATGGTTATTTTCTTCAACCGTAAATAAAGCCTGAATAACGGCTTTATCTTTTCCAGTTCTTATATTTTCCGTTTTTGCATGTTCCCCAAGAACAAGCGATAAAGCACCAATAATTATGGACTTTCCTGCACCTGTTTCACCTGTTATTATGTTTAAACCTTCATCAAATTCAATACTTAAATTATCTATAATTGCATAATTGTTTATATTAAGCGATAAAAGCATTTTATTTTCCTTTCTTTAAAAGAGATTCAAACTTTTTAACCAATTCTTTTGCGTCATCTTCACTTCTTACAAGTATGAAAAGTGTATCATCTCCCGCAACCGTTCCTACAATTTCATTTAATTTTAAAGCATCAATTGCAACACCTGCAGCTTGAGCCATTCCTGTTATTGTATGAAGGCATACAAAGTTGTTTGCATAATCAATTGTTAAAACAGCTTCTCTAAAAACACTTACGATTCTGTCATCTAAATTTGAACTTTGATTTGAATATGCAGCATATTTATATTTACCGCTTTTTGTCATTACCTTTATAAGTTTCATTTGTCTGATATCTCTTGAAACTGTTGCCTGCGTTACGTTTATTCCCGCTTCTTTTAAGTATTTTGTTAAGTCTTCTTGTGTTTCAACTTCGTATTTGTTTAATATTTCAAGTATTTTTGAATGTCTGTCAATCTTCATGAACAAATTCTCCTTCTACTATTGGGTTTTTTATCTTGTTTACAAGTAAAGAATAGAAATTATAATCATCAAATCTTATGAAATTGGCTTTAAGAGCACTTTTCTTTATTATTATTTCATTTCCTTTTATATCTGGTTCAACACTATCTATGTAAACACTAGTTATTTTAGGGTTAAACCTTATTTTTACAACATCATTTGAATTAACGATAATGCTTGTTGAATTTAAAGTATGAGCACAAATAGGATTTATTATAAACAAATCACAGTTTGGGTTTACAACAGGTCCCCCGCTTGAAAGGTTATAAGCTGTTGAACCTGTAGGTCCTGATATTATTACACCGTCAGCAAGATAGTCGGCAAAAACTTCATCGTTTATAAATACCTTATATTCTGCAACTCCGTAGTGATTTTTTCTAAAAAGCACTGCATCGTTTAAGGCAAAACCAAGTTTGTTGTTATCTTTGTCATACACATCAAGAAGCATTCTTTTATCTAGTGTGTAATCACCATTTAAAGCTTTATCTATACATTCTTTCCATTCGTTTCTTTCTACATTTGCAAGAAAACCGACTTTTCCAAAGTTAATTCCAAGAATTGGTTTTTCGTATTCTCCTATTTGAGATAAGGCTTTTAAAATCGTTCCGTCTCCTCCGATTATTATAATAAAGGAAACTTTTTTTATATTTTCTTCGTTTAATATTGAAAAGCTGTCATATTCGGGATTTTTCAATGGTTCTTCAAGATACATATGTACATTTTTTTCATACAGATAATGAACTATTTGTCTTGTGAAATCCATGTATCTGTCTTTTTTATAATTTGTTATTATGCCTACATATTTTTCCATAATGTCAGTCAATCTCCTTATGCGCATTTTCAACACATTCATCTACTATATTATCAATATCTATAAGGTTTTCTTCATTTTTTGTTACATATGCAATAAATTCTCTGTTGCCTTTAGGTCCTTTTATAGGTGAAAAATCAAGTTTTTCAACATATAATCCCTTTTCTTTAAGTCCCAAAATCACATCTTTAACAACTTTTTTATGAATGTTTTTATCTTTTATTATTCCATTTCCAACAAGTTCTCTTCCCGCTTCAAACTGTGGTTTTATAAGACATATATATACACCGTCATCTTTTAAGAAATTAAGCAGATTATCTGCAAGTTTTAAAATTGAAATAAATGATACGTCCATAACGGCAATGTCAATCATTTCCCCGACTTTATCAAATTCCATATTTCTGAAATTCGTTTTTTCAAGACAAACAACTCTTTCGTCCTGTCTTAATTTATATGCAAACTGACCGTATCCGACGTCTATGCTGTATACTTTTTTTGCTCCGTTTTGAAGCAGGCAGTCTGTAAAGCCTCCGCTTGATGCTCCTACATCCATGCAAATCTTATCTTTAACATCAACATCAAAAACTTTGATTGCTTTATCAAGTTTGAAACCGCCTCTGCTTACAAAGGGATTATCATTTCCTTTTATAATAATATTTGAATAAATATCCACCTTTGTTCCCGCTTTATCGACTCTTTGGTCATTTACGAAAACAAGACCTGCCATTATAAGTCTTTTTGCTTTTTCCCTGCTTTCTGCCATTCCGCTTTCAAAAAGCAAAACATCTAATCTTTCTTTGGTTTTCATTTTTTTATCCTCCTTTTAATAGAGAAAAATTCCACAAAAACCGCCGCTTTTCTTACTATCTCGGTGGAATTGTTCATTGAAATATGTTTTCCAAAGGCTTTTCCCCCAACTGTCAAAGCAGCGACAACACCATTTAAAACAACGCTTATTACAACGGTTTCTTTTAAATTATATATGCTAGCGATTTTTACTATAATTATTGCAACCGTAGCCCCACTTATGATACCGCATATATCTCCGATAACGTCATTACATATATTTGAAACCTGAGAAGCTTTTTTAACAAGGTCAACAGCCTTTCTTGCTCCTTTAACTTTATTTGCCGCCATTGCATTAAAAGGTGCAACTCCCTCTGTCGTTACCGCAGTTCCAACCATATCGCATATTATACCTATCAATATTATTGCGAAAAGCACAAAGAGTGCGCCAACCAAACCTGCATTACCTACAAGGGACTCACTTATTACGTTAAATGTCATAGATAAAAAGAATGTTAAAAACGTAATTTTTATAGCCCAGCTCTTCCCGTCTTGTTTTTTATTCTTTGACATATTTCCTCCGATTTCTACTAATTATATCACAAAATATTTTTATTTTTTTACCATTATAAAACTCGACAATTTTTTATCAAAAATTCGTCAATTTTTATTAATAATATCCGTTTCTTTTATTGTATTCACTATCGGCAATTCTCTCTAAGCTATTTGATATTGATTTTATATCCTTAAAATATTCTTCTATTTTTATTTTTAAATACCCTAAAAATGATATTACCGAAACAAGTACCATAAATAATAAAACAGGATTTATTATATTTATTATTTTAGTCAAATAATCCAAAAAACTATTCATATTTATTCTTTCCATGTTATAAAAATACAATTATATCATATACTAAAATTAAAAAAAAAGAAAGGTTTTAATTATGTTAATTTGTTTTATTCGTGTTGCACTTATATATTTTTTGGTTTTATTCGCCATAAGATTTTTAGGAAAAAGACAGATAAGCGAATATCAGCCTTTTGAACTTGTGATAACAATAATGATAGCGGATATTGTAACTGAACCTATCGGCGACGTTAATATCCCCCTTTTAAACGGAATAATTCCCTTGATAGTTTTAATATTTCTTCAAACCTGTATATCTCTTTTAACATTTAAAAACGAAAGAATAAGGACTTTTATATGTGGAAAGCCTGAATATCTAATATACAATGGGAAGATAATGCAAAAGCAAATGTCAAAAATGTTAATAGGTATTGATGATTTGTGTGAACAATTAAGAAACAATGATATTCTTGACTTAAACGAAGTTTCCTATTTAATTTTAGAAGCCAACGGAAACCCAAGTTTTGTTGAAAAACAAGACGGTTCACTTCCAATAAGTCTCATTAAGTATGGTAAAAGACTGAGTAAAAGTCTTCCCCTTGCAAATTATACCGATGAAAGACTTGATAAGGAACTTAGGAAAAAAAATATCATAAATGATAAAGATGTCTTTTGGGCATATGTATACCAAAATCAGTTATATATAATAAGAAAGGATAGTTTAAAATGAGATCTTTTTGTTTTGCGGCGGCACTTTTGATTACACTTCTTGGGATAAATGTTTACTGTTATAACTTTATAAAAGAGTCATCAATAAAACTTGAAAACAATATTGACGAGATAGTTTATTACTTAAACAAAAATGATGATGAAAATGTAGAAAAAAGTTTTAATAAGTTAAAAGAACAAACAATAGAAAGTAAAAAAGTATGGTTTCTTATAATAAACCACGAAGAAATTGATAACGTAGATGTAAAGATAAAAGAATGTGAAGGATATATAAAAAAAGAAGCCGACAATGAATTATTGGCCTCTTTAAATTCTCTTAAATTTTATATAAACAATATCTACGAAAGGGAAAAAGTCAACATCCCTAACATTTTTTAATGTGATATTCGTTGCTTTTTTCTTTTAAAATTCTTCCTTCTCTTAAAAGCTGTTCCATTTTATCCATGTCTTCACTTTCAAGAGCATCTTTATATTCTTCTAATTTTTCTATTATATTTTCAACCTCGAATAAAAGGGCGTCTTTATTCATGATAAAAAGTTCGCTCCACATATATTCGTTTAACTTTGCAACTCTTGTTAAATCAAGAAAACTTCCCGCAGAAAAGCCTTTCTCTTCCAAAATTGAAGGGCTTTTTACATATGCATTTGAAACAACGTGTGCAAGCTGAGATGTAAAAGCGATTATCTTATCGTGTTCTCTTGGAGTTGATAAAACACATTCTTTAAACTTCATTTGTTTCACAAGCTGTTTTATAATATTTATCTTATCTTTATTTGTATTTTCCGTTACGGTAACAATAAAACTTGCTCCTTTAAATAAATCTGAAACAGCCGCATCGTATCCCCAAAGTTCTCTTCCTGCCATAGGATGAGCTCCAACATAATCTATATTTCTCTTTAATGCTTCAGGTTCAATTTTATTTACTATTTGTTCTTTAACCCCGCATAAGTCCATAAGGGTAGAATGTTCTTTCATTGTTTCCATTACTTTAAAAGCAAGGTTAATTGTATTAACAGGATGAAGAGCTATTACAACTATATCCATTTCTTTCATATCATCAATTAAAATAATATCGTCAATTGCTCCGTCTCTTTTTGCCTTAATCAACGTTTCAGAGTCTATATCATAACCGAAAACTTTATTTGTCGTATATTTCTTTACTGCTTTTGCAAAAGAGGCTCCTATAAGCCCAAGTCCCACTACTGCTATATTCATGTTATCACTCCTTAAAAAATTTGAAGAAAACTTTTAAATATGTCGGTCCCTGCAATAATCGTTCCTATTGTACTTCCAAGATTAGCAAAGGTAACAACCAAAAGTATTTTTGTTATTCTGTTTTTCCAAAGTCCTTTTAAACTCTCTAAATCAGAACTTAAGTTTTCAAAATCGGAAACTTTTGGTTTTCTTATATATGCTTCCACAAGCCCTGCAAACCACCCTGCCGCAAGAAGCGGATTAAGGGAAGTTATTGGAGCAGCTAAAAATGCCGTTATAATGGCTGGAATACTTCCAAAAGCAAGGACTACGCCAAGAGCACTTAATGTTCCATTAAAAAGTATCCAACTTATTATTTGAGAAAATCCCGTATCAGCGCTTTTAAAGAAGCTGAATATTATCATTAATATAATAAAAGCTGGAATTCCAAATCCTATAACTTTTCCCGTTTTTCCGGGTTTTGGTATTTCTTCTATTTCCTTTAAATCTATATCTTCTTGTATATTTTTTATTATTCCGTTTAAATGAGCCGCACCTACAACGGCAACTATTTTTTCGCCTTTTGCGTTTTTTATCTTTTGAGAAAGATATATGTCACGTTCATCTACAAGATATTTTTTTAAATCCGGAAATGATGTGCTTATATCAAGCAAAGCATTTTCTATATAATCCCCTTGTTTTATATTTTCAAGATCCTCTTCGCTTAATTCTTCATCTTCAAAAAAGCTCATAATAAGACCATACAGAAGTTTCATCTTTTCCATAAAAGACATCTTTCTGAATATTCTAAGAAAAGTTGTCTTAATATCTCTATCTGCTAAAGTAAGCTTTGCTCCTATTTCTTCGGCAGTATTTATGGCATTTATCATTTCCTGCCCTGAGTTAATATCAAAACTTTCAGCAATTCTTTTTTGATAAGAACTTAAAATAAGGTTTATTAAAAGAAGAGTCGTTTTCTTTTCCTTAATAACATTTACGATGTCCGTATCCTGCCATCTTTCGTTATTTTTAATTGAAGAATATCTGCCTTCGTCAAGCTCTATACAGACATTGTCGGGCTTTATTTCTCTTATCATTTCTTCAACTTGAATGGCACTTTCTCTTGATACGTGTGCCGTACCTATAAGGGTAATTTCTTTACCGTTTATATTAAGCTGTTTAACTGTTTCAGACATTTTGCCTCCGTAAAATAATTACAAATTACCCCCTTAAAAAAGGGGGTAATTTATTTTATCATTTTTTATTTAATTTATAAAGCATATTTAAAAAATTTTAGCTACAACCTGTTGTTGAACCGCAGTCTGCACATACTTTACATGTTCCGTTTCTAAAAAGTCTGTTTGATGAACAAACCGGACAAACCTCTCCGTACACTCTTGTTGTATTTGGGTCGTCTTTTATCTGTTCATAGCTAAGCTGTTCTTTTTCTTGTCTTTCTTCTTTTATTATTTTATTGCTTATGCTGTCGTTTATTTCTTCTTCTTGTGGTTTTTCCGGTTTTACTTCAACTCTTGTAAAATCCCCAAGTTCTATATCTATTATCTTACTTAATAAATCAGCAATACTTGAAGCATTTTTAATGTATGGATGTCTTGATACAAATCCGCTTGGTTCAAATTGTTGACCTCTTAGAAGTCTTGAAATTTCCTTTGCAGGAATGTTGTATTGAAGCATATTTGATATTGATTTTGAAAGAGAAGCAAGTAAGCCTTTTACTACTGTTCCTTCTTTGTCTGTTGAAACAAATATTTCAGACATTCTTCCGTCTTGGTAGAATCCTATTGTTACATATAATTCAATATCACCTATCTTAGCAGCATGAGTTCTGCTTCTTCTCATTCCGTCAGGTTTAATTCTGTGAAGTGTTCCTCTCTTACAGTGTTTTGCATAATCAAGAAGTCCTTGATATGTAAGGTCTTCCAAAGAATCGCTTTCACTTTTTATTGATGTATTAAGAGGTTGAGAAGCCTTTGAACCGTCTCTGTAAACAGAAATAGCTTTAACCCCTGACATATAAGAAAGTTTATAAATATCGCTTATATCTTCATAAGTTGCGTTAGAAGGCATGTTTACTGTTTTTGATACAGAACCGCTTATAAGAGGAGTTACTGCCGCTACCATTAAAACATGTCCGCTTGGAGAAATTTCGTTTGCAGTTTCAAATATCTTCTTATCCTCTTCTCTTAAGTGTGGTGCATCATTCAATGAATAGTGCATAAAGTTTCCTATTTCATCTTTTTCAAGAAGATAATCTTTAATATCTTTTATTTCTTCTTCTTTATATCCTAAATTTCTAAGAGCAATTTCCAATATTGGATTTACAAGTTCCATTGTTCCCCCACCTGAAAGGGATTTATAAACAACGTTTGAATAGAAAGGCTCAAGCGATGTTGCACCGCAGTCCATTGCAAATGAAATTGTTCCTGTTGGAGCAATAACAGTTGTTTGAGCATTTCTGATTCCATATGCTTCGGCATGTTCAAGAGCTTTTGTCCATAAAATTCTGCTTGCATTTAAAACTTCTTCAAGTCCCATTTCAGAAATTACATCTTCATCAAGTTTTAAAGGAACATAATCAAGCCCTTCAAAATTATCATCTAAAGCAAGAGAACATCTTGCAGAGTTTCTAAGTACTCTTAACACATACTCAGCATTAATATCAAATTTTTCAAATGGTCCGACACTTCTTGCCATTAAAGCAGAAACAAGATAAGATTGTGCGGTCATAATAGAGCATAATGCCGCAGTTAAGTTTCTTCCTTCGTCGCTGTCGTATGGATAACCGAATACCATAAGAAGTGAAGCCATATTTGCAAGTCCTAGACCTGTTGTTCTAAACATATAACTCTTTCTTGCTATTTCTTCAGTTGGGAATTGTCCCCAGTGAATTGATGCTTCAAGAACAAGTTGTATTAAAGAAATCAAATGAATATAATCATTTAATTTAAAGATTCCTTCTTCTTCGTTATAGAATCTGTAAATATTGATTGACGCAAGGTTACAAGCAGTATTATCAAGGAAAGCATACTCACTGCATGGGTTTGTTGCATTTATTCTGTTGTATTTTGCACCTACGTTTCCATCTTCACCGGCAGGGCAAGTATGCCAAGCATTGAAAACATCATCAAATTGAACGGCAGGGTCTGCACAGTTCCATGCTGATTTACAAATTAAATCCCATAAGTCTTTTACTTTAACTTCCTTATTTACTTCTTCATCAACTCTACCTTTTAGTTCAAAAGTAGCATCAGGATTTTCTCTTAAGTTTAAGACTTTTTCCATAAATTCTCTGTTAAGTCTTACAGAGTTATTTCCGTTTTGTCCGCTTACTGTTTGATAGGCTTCTCCGTCCATTGAAGTATCATATCCCATTTTTCCAAGAGCTCTTACTTTGTCTTCTTCTCTTGCTTTCCATGAAACAAAATCTTCAATTTCAGGATGATCAATATCGGCTATAACCATTTTTGCAGCTCTTCTTGTTGTTCCACCGCTTTTTATTGCTCCGGCATTTCTGTCAAAACCTTTTAAAAAGCTCATCATACCTGAAGATTTTCCGCCGCTTGAAAGTTTTTCGTTTACTGCTCTTAAATTAGAAAAGTTAGTTCCTACCCCTGAACCGCCTTTAAATAACTTTGTTTCTGTAACGTATTGCTCAGAAATAGAATTATCCCCAAGCAATGTATCTTTTATAGAAAGAATAAAGCAAGCTGATGCTTGTGTTCTTGTGTATCTGTCTTTACTCTTCTTTACGCTTCTGCTTTCAGGATCAAAGTAGAACATATTGTCACTTTCACCGCTTATGCCGTAGTTTCTCTTTATTCCTGTGTTAAACCATTGTGGAGAGTTTGGAGCCCACATTTGATTTAAAAGAGCATAAGCTACTTCATCATAAAAAATATTATATTGATTTTGAGTTGTTATAAGCCCTTCATCAACAAGAGCATCTGCCCAAAATCCTACCATTCTATCAACTACTTGTTTTATGCTTGTTTCGTGTCCGTTATCTTTTCCTACCCCTGCTTTTCTAAAATATTTAGATGCTATGATATTACAGGCATTTTTTGAATAAAATTCAGGGAATTCCAAATCATGCATTTCAAAAATGTTTTTTTGTGTTTTATAATCAAAAATCTCAACATCTACGGTTTTATATTCAAATAAATCATAAACCGTAATGCTGTTATCTTCTTCAAGTCTTTTGGTAAAACGTCTTTTGAAAATATTGTTTACACTTAAATTATCCATAAAGTTCACCTTTCTTATGTAAAATATTCTACAACATATAGTATAAATTACATGCATTAATACAATTATTAGTATATCATTTATTATTGTAATTGCAATAAGTTTTATCTAACAAAAAACAAAAAAGAACGTTATAAAACGTCCTTTTTATTTAATTCTTTTATTATGTTTTCTATGCAGTGTTTAAAATAACCATTATTGCTTACTTCAATATCACAGTATTTTTTATATAAACCAATTCTGTTATTATACAAGTTATAAATATGTTCTTCGTTATTTTTTAAAAGTGGTCTGTCTTTACCAAGATTTTTAGATTTTAATATATTTTCAACACTTCTGTTTATAAATACTATTATGCTTGTTTGTTTAAAATAATCAATGTTTTCTTTTCTTGTGACTATTCCGCCTCCTGAAGAAATAAGAGTGGCGTTTAATTTTGAAAGCTCTTTTGAATAAAAGGTTTCTATATCTCTAAAACTTTCTTCACCATCTTTAAATATTTCACTGATTTTTTTGTTTATCTTTTCTTCAATGTAATTATCCATATCTATAAAAGTTAAACCAAGCTCTTTTGCAAGTGCATTACCAATACTGCTTTTACCACAGCCCGGCATACCGATTAATAAAATATTCTTTTGCATTTTTATATTTCCTTTTTAAGTTTGGATATAATCTTATTTGTATCTTCTTTTGAAATTACAAAGTCATTCCATATTTCTTCTGATTTAAGACCTTGAATAATAAGCATTTCAATTCCGCCGCAAGTTTTCTTACCTAAGTTTTCGCCTATTTCCATAAACTTTGTTTTTAGCGGATTATAAACAACATCAATTACGTAATCAAAGTTTTTGATTATATCTTCATTAACAGGAGAAAAATCAACTTTAGGATACATTCCAACAGGTGTTGTATTTATTATTACATGAGCTTTTATTTCTTTTAAATCTTCATAGTCTATTAAATTAACGTCATTTTTTGCTTGTTTATCGCTTTTATTACGGCTTACCAAATAAACTTCTTTTGCACCTAAATCCTTAACGCAAGAAATAACGGCCTTGCTTGCGCCGCCGCTGCCTAGTATTACAACCTTACTATTATTTATTTCTACATTGTTCACGTTAAGCTGATACATAAAGCCGTAATAATCGGTATTATAACCGTAAAGTTTTCCGTTAACATTTTTTATTGTATTAACGGCACCGATTTTTTCAGCCTCTTCGCTTATAAAATCCAAACCAGCCATAACGGTTCTTTTATAAGGAATAGTTACGTTTATTCCGTCAAGATTATTTTTTTTCATAAAATCTTTTATATTTTGTGCCGTATCAATATCTATTTCATAAAGCTCATACTCATAATTTAAATTTAATACTTCAAAAGCCGTATTATGTAAAATTTTTGAAAAACTATGAGGTAATTTTTCACCAATTAAACCAAATTTTTTCATATCTATCCTTTATATGTTCCAAGAATTCTTATATATGGCAAATCACCGTCAAGTCCGTATAACATTTTTAAAACATTGTTATCTTGTAAACTGCCGTCAAAATTAATATAAATTGTAAATTCTTTTCTGTATATATTTGTTTCTTTTGAATCTATTTTATTAATGTGGATATTATAATTTGCAAAGTATCTTATTAAATGACTTAATGATTTCGATTTATTGTCGATTTTAACAAGTAAATCTACTTTAGTACAATCTTTGCAGAAATATTTATCTTTACCAAGAATTATAAATTTGTTTAAATCTTCAAGTTTATCAGATTTATTTTTGTTTATTACGTTTAAGTTATCATCTACAACAAACTTATCTTTTATATAAACATCATCGTAAGTCTCAAGAAGAGAATACATTTTTGCAACGTGCCCGTCTCCGGCATTATCTAAAGCCAAAAAGGCAAAGTCTATTTCCCCGTTTGAAACAGCTTTTAAAATATCTTCGTATTCTTCAAATTTAATTACTTCAAGGTCTTTGTTAAAATATAAATTCATTGCATCAATTGATAAATGATTTATTTTATCTATGTAACCTATCTTATTAGCACTTTCAACCAAATCAATAGTATATTTTTCTTTTATTATGTTTATTGCCTTATCGGCAATTGCTTTTCTTTGAAAATTCTTACTTATATCCATAATATGATTGAAAAAGTCGGCAATCTCTTCTGAATAATCTTTGTTTTTAAGATTGTTTATTGCATTTTCAACTACCTGTGCTTCTCTTTTGGTATTTAATACTTCGATATTATTTTCTTTTTTATACTTCGCCACGTCTACGACAGTATTCATTCTTTCTTCAAAAAGTTTAACTAATTCTTTATCTATTTCGTCAATTCTTCTTCTTGATTCTTCCAAACTCTTCATACATAACTCCTAATCACATAACAAAAAATCATATAAACAAATTGCACTTGCTGCTTCTATTACAGGAACAGCTCTTTTTACAATAACGGGATCGTGCCTTCCCACTATTTCCAAACTTGTATTTTCCTTTGTTTCGACATTTATGGTTCTTTGTTTTCTTGCGATGCTTGCAGTTGGTTTTATTACAACGCTAAAGCATATAGGCTGTCCGTTTGATATTCCTCCAAGAACTCCGCCGTTGTTATTTGTGAAAGTTTTTACATTGCCATTTTCATCATAATAATATTCATCGTTCGCTTCACTTCCAAGCATATCAGCAAAAGAGAAACCTTCGCCAAATTCAACGCCTTTAACGGCTGGAATGGAAAATAGAATATGGGACATTCTTGATTCAATACTATCAAAAAACGGAGAACCAATACCTGCCGGATAACCTATTATACCACATTCTACTATTCCTCCAATGCTGTTTTTTTCATTTTTTACATTTAAAATTACATCTTCCATCTCATTTTGCCTTGTTTTATCAAGAAGTGGGAATGATTCGTTTTTCAATCCAAGTAGAATATCTTTGTTAATATTGGTGTAATCGAAACTCAAATCTTCAACTTTGTTTATTTTTTTTATATGTGCACCTATATATACCCCTTCTTTTTCTAAAAGCTGTTTTGCAATTGCTCCTGCAAAGGTTAAAGGAAGAGTAAGTCTGCCGGAGAAGTTTCCTCCTCCTCTGTAATCATTGCTTCCGTGATGTTTTACATATGCGGGATAATCAGCATGAGAAGGTCTCATTTTTACTTTAAGCTCGCTGTAATCTTTACTTCTTGTATTGCTGTTTTCAAATATTGCACAAAGAGGAGAACCTGCTGTTTTATTATCAAAATAACCGCTTATTATCTTTGGAGTATCGGCTTCTTTTCTTGGAGTTGAAAATTTATCGCCCCCTTGTCTTCTTTTAAGTTCAAAGTCAATTTTATCAAAATCAAGGGTTACTCCTGCTGGAATTCCGTCAATAACAACACCGATTGCTTCGCTGTGAGACTGCCCGAATATAGTTACTTTAAATTTATTCCCAAATGTCGCACTCATTTATTTCTCCTCCAAGTTTCTTAAAGTCTTCATAAAAATGCGGATAAGATTTTTTAACACACATATAATCTTTTATTATGATATCATCTTTGCACCTGCTTGATGCAATGGCAAGACTCATTGAAATTCTATGGTCTTTGAAAGAATCAACATATCCTCCATTTAAAGAATCAACACCGTTTATTGCAAGGCTTTCTTCATGTTCTATAATATCAGCACCAAGTTTATTTAACTGAGTTGAAATTGCAGTTAATCTGTCACATTCCTTTATTCTAAGTCTTCCTGCATTTATGATTTCCGTTTTTCCTTTAGTTAAAGCTGCACACACCGTAAGGATAGGAATAATATCAGGGCAGTTTGTTGCGTCAATCACTTTGTTTTCATCATTTTTAAGTACTTCAAGCCATTTTAATATTTCTTTATCACCTTGAAGGGAATTTTCATCAAGACCCTTTATGTCTATATCATTGCCAATATAGTTCGCACTAAGGAAGAATGCCGCCTGAGAATAGTCTCCTTCAACGGTATAATCCATTGCCTTATATTCCTGATTTCCTTTTATTATAAATTCTTTATAGTCCTTATTTTCAATTTCTATACCGAACTTATCAAGCATTGAAAGAGTTAAATCCAAATAGCTTTTTGATTCAAGTTTTGAAGTTATTACAATTTTACTATCATCATTTAAAAGAGGAAGAGCGAAAAGAAGTCCGGTTATAAATTGAGAGCTTATGTCTCCCCTTACATAAAATGTATCAGCTTTTAATTTTCCCTCTACTTGCAAATCCAAAATATCTTTTTTATAAGAATATTTTATTCCTTGTTTGTCAAATATTTCGTAAAAAACATTAAGGGGTCTTTTGCCTAAGTTTCCTTTACCGATAAAAGTCTTTTTCTGATTAAGAAGCATTGTTATTGGAACGAAAAATCTTAAAGTAGAGCCTGATTCGTTACAGTCCACTATAAAATCTTCATTGTTTGGAGATGATAAAATCCCCTCTACCACTACTTTTCTATTATCTATTTTTATTTTTGCTCCCATGCTTCTTGCTGCGTTTATGGTTGCTATTATATCATCGGATAAGTCTATATTATCTATTATAGAATTACCCTTTGAAAGAGCAGCACATATAATCGCCCTGTGAGCCATGCTTTTTGAAGGAGGAACAATTACTTCCCCTGATAATTTTCTTGGTTTAATTAAAATATTGTCCATTTACTCATCCTTAAAAAATTGTGTATTTGTCTTATGTATATAACATTTTCCTATTTCATTTAAAAGAATTACGTTTAAAACTTTTCCTTCGTTTTTCTTGTCGGAAGAAATATGAGAAAGAATACTGTCATTATTTATTGCCCCGATATCGTATTCCATATCAAAGTTAATTAAAATATCTTTTATTTTATCGCTTACGCCTTTAGGTGTAAGACCAAGTTTTTCACTGTGTTTTGTTATTTCATACATTCCTATTGCCACAGCTTCACCATGAGTATATTTTTCATAGTTAAAGTGAGCTTCTATTCCATGAGCAAGAGTATGACCAAAATTAAGCTTCATTCTCTCCCCTGTGTCTTTTTCATCTTCTTCAACTACAATTCTCTTTAAATTACAGCTTGTGTATACTATATGTTCTATATTATTAAGTATATCTTCTTTTGTTTTAAGATTAGATAAAAATTCAAAGAAATCTTTATCAAATATAAGACCGTATTTTATTACCTCAGCCAAACCGTCTTTTATGTTTCTAAGGGACAAAGTTGTTAAGACATTTGTATCAATAAGCACAAGCTTTGGTTGATGAAAACTTCCAACCAGATTTTTGCCTTTTTTAAGGTCTATTGCAACTTTTCCACCAACAGAACTATCTACTTGAGATAAAAGAGTTGTAGGAATTTGAATAAATCCAACACCTCTTAGAAATGTAGATGCAACAAAACCGCCAAGGTCACCTATAACTCCGCCCCCCAAAGTTATAATCATGTCTTTTCTAGTCATGTTAAAATCAATAAGAGCATTATATATAGGTTCAAGAGATTCAATGGATTTTGTTTTCTCTCCGTTTGGAAGAATAATATAATCAACACTAAAACCGCCGTCTTTAAGGTTATTTATAACTTTATCAAGATAAAATCTTGCAACTATATCGTCGGTTATTATAAATAGTTTTTCTCCCTTATATACTTTTTTTATTTCTTCTGATAATGATTTTAAAATATCTTCTTTAATAATAATATCATAAGATTTTTCATTAAGATTTACATGAATTTTCTTAGCCATAATTTTTTCCTTATAAAGTTCTTCCAACGATTGGAGCAAGTTTTCTTAAATCTGTCATTAAATCGTTGAATGCTTCAGGTTTTAGAGATTGTTGTCCATCACATAAAGCGTTTAATGGGTCGTTATGAACTTCGATAATAAGTCCGTCTGCACCTGCAACGATTGCTGCTTTAGCTAAAGATTCAACCATCCACCATTTACCTGTTGCGTGTGATGGATCAATGATAATTGGTAAGTGGCTTAATTTTTTAATTGCCGGAATTGCGCTTAAATCAAGAGTGTTTCTTGTGTATGTTTCAAATGTTCTAATACCTCTTTCACAAAGGATAACATTTTCGTTTCCGCCTGCCATAATGTATTCAGCTGACATTAGAAGTTCTTCGATTGTTGCACTTAAACCTCTTTTTAAAAGAATAGGTTTTCTGATTTTACCAAGTTCTTTTAATAAATCGAAGTTTTGCATATTTCTTGCACCGATTTGGATTACATCAACATCTTCAACGAATTTTTCAAGGTCATTTGTAGACATTAATTCAGTAACAATTGGAAGTCCTGTTTCTTTTCTTGCTTCTTTTAAAAGTTCAAGTCCATCGTATCCAAGACCTTGGAAAGCGTATGGGGAAGTTCTTGGTTTGAAAGCACCGCCTCTTAAGAAGTTTGCACCTGAAGCTTTTACATCTTTCGCAACTTGTGTAATTTGTTCTCTTGTTTCAACTGAACAAGGTCCTGCGATAATTGCAAGTTTTTCTCCGCCTATAACTTGATTTCCAACTTTAATTTCGCTGTCGTTTGGGTGGAACATTCTGTTTGCTTTTTTGTAAGGTTCTTCAACATGTAAAACTCTTCTTACGATTGAGTTTGCTTCAAGTGTTTTTGCATCTAAAACAGATGTATCACCTACTAAACCAAGTACAGTAAGGTCTTCTCCTTCGATTGGTTGGATTTTTAAATTTTTGCTTTCGATTTGAGCAACCAATTTGGCTACTTCAAGTTTGTCTGAGTTGGGTTGTAATACTACTATCATTTTGATTTTCTCCTTTAAGTTAATTTTTTAATTTTGTAAAATAAAAAAGGGAACTCCTTTTAATGAGTTCCCCAAATTCTTTACTTTGCGTTTTTTAAATACATTTAAAGATTATACTCACTAAAAGGCTTATCTGTACGTGAAAAAGAACCTGCATAGAAATAAAAGTTTGCAAAGCTAAAATAGTTATAAAATTTAAAGCTATTTAGTTCTCTTAAACCTTTCATTTTAATTTTCTCCTTTGTATTCTTGTTTGATATAATACACTTATTATTTTTAATTGTCAAGAATATTTAGTAAATTTATGAAATTTTTTCATACAGTTTACTTTTTATATAACAAAAAATGATTTATTTTCATTAAGTTTTATTAATTTTTTTAATTATGAAAATTCAACAATATATTTAATATATACCATATTCTTCCGTCATATCACTAATAGATTTAAAATAATTTCCCATAATAGGATTAAGCTGATCGTTATCTAAAGGATTTACTTTACATTCTCCATCTACTTTTACAAGAGAAAATTCAACCTCTTCACTAAAAATATCTGGTTCAAAACTTTCCAAAGATTCAAAGAAATACTTTTCAATATAATCATATGTTTCTGCATCACTTAAATTTTTATCAACTTGGTCTTTTGAACCTTTAATTGTAGCATCAACCAAAACGTCACCTATATTTTCATTTGTGATTTTTACTTTTACAGTAACACTATCTCCACTCTCGTTTACATCTAAAATCTCATATTCTAGATTTTTTGTTGAACGTTCGAATACTTTTACATACATATCATCAATATTATCAAGTCCTTCTTGTATTGAATAATCTAAATATATAATATTATCCAATGTTTCTATATCGAAACTTTTATATGCATCAAGCATTGCACTAACTTTTTTCAGGTGTATTTTCTGAACTTTGAGAATTAGAACACCCAAAACCTATCAAAGCAAACGTAAAAACTAAAATTAATAAAATACTACTTTTAAATTTTTTCATATTAATTTCCCCTTATTTTTTTATTTTATTATAATACTTTACTTTAATATAATCAAAACATAATTACTATATAT